>VFKU01000343.1 GCA_009885415.1 Rhodothermota bacterium | reverse complement strand
TCCCAGGCCAGAACCTCCCCGCCCTCAATACCTACACCGCCGGCCTGTGGGTGCCCGCGATGATCGCCTTCGCGCGGCTGGCGCGGCACCTCAAGCAGACACAGGACGCCGAAGCGTGGGAAGCGCGCGCAAAAAAAGCGATCGAAGGTTTCGAGCGCAAACTCTGGCTCGAATCCGCCGGATGTTATCGGCCGCGCGGCGCAAGCGAGGGCTGCTTCACCGCGCAGCTCGCCGGGCCGTGGATGTCGGACTTCTTGAATCTCGACGCGGGCTTCTCGCACGCGCACCTCGCGCGCGCGCTGGAAACGATCCGCGAAAAAAATGGACGCGATGCCGGTCTCGCGCTCGGCAGCGAGGCCGAGAACGCGAGCATCGAGGAGCACTGGAGCTGGCCGATGTTGTCCGCGAGTTGCATCGCGGGGACGCAACTGCGCCACGGCGACGCCGAGGGCGGCCTGGAAACGCTCAACGCGCTCTACCGCAGCATTCATTCGCGCGCGAAACGAGGATTCAACCAGCCGCTCGCGTGGGACCTCGATCGCGGCCTTCCCGCCGGCCCGATGCAGGACCGCCACATGGGCGCGCTGGCGGTGTGGCATTCGCTCTATTCCCTACTCGGCTTCTGGATGAGCGTGCCCGAGCAACGCATCGTCATCGCGCCGCAGTTCGCGAACGGCGTGATGGAATTCGAAGCGCCGTTGTTCACCCCAGTGGCCTTCGGCACGCTGCGCTACGATTGCGCCCCGCCGCCGGGCACCCGCCGCCGCTTTCGGATCAGCTTCGACAGCCCCGTCTTCATCAAGACCATCGAAGTCGGCCTCGCGCGCACGACCCCGGCGCCCTATGTGACGTTGCTGATCAACGACGACCCGGCGCCCATTCGGCAGCAGGTCTTGCCGGGCCAGCCCCTCAGCCGCCTCGAAATTTCACTGCAGACGCCGCTGCAAGTGCAGCACCCCATCGAAATCCGAATCGACTAGCCGGAGCATCGCATGAAAATCTACGGGATCACCGGCGGCATCGGCGCGGGAAAATCCGAGGCCGCGCGCCTTTTCGTCGAATGCGGCATACCCGTCATCGACGCCGATCGCATCGGGCACGAGGTCCTCGAGCCGGGCGGCGCCGCCGAACGCGCCGTCATCGAGGCCTTCGGGCCGGGCATCGTCGAAGGCGGCCGTATCGATCGCAAGAAACTCGCAGAGGTCGTGTTCCGCGATCGCGCCGCGCTCCAGCGCCTGAACAGCCTGACACACCCCGCCGTCCTCGCGGAGATCGGCCGGCGCACCGCGGAACTCGCGCAAGCGCGTCATCGCGCCGCGATCATCGAGGCCGCGCTCCACGCCGAGGACGGCCGCGTGCCGGAGTGGATGGCCGGACTGATCTTGGTGGAGTGCCCGGCGGAGATGCGCCTGGCGCGACTGCGCGAGCGGCGCGGCATGACCGACGCCGAAGCCCGCGCCCGCCTCGCCGCGCAAACGCCCCCCGAAAAAAAAGCCGCGCTCGCGCGCTGGATCATCCAAAACGACGCCGGCCTGGATCGCCTACGCGACGAAGTCGAACGGGTCGCGCGCGAACTCTAGCGAAACTCCGCTCCGCTTCCCCCCGGCAACCCGAATCATCCGTCCCATACTTCCCATTCTTCCTATTCTTCCTATTCTTCCCATCTGCCCCAAAAAACTACGCGCCCCGGCCACGTCAGCCAGGGCGCGAATTATTTTCTAAACTGGTTTCCCAACCCTTTACGGCTTCGCCGGCGGCGTGCCACCTTTGGGCGCGCCGGGTTTCTCCGGACGGTCCCCCGGGCCAATCTTGCCGTCCCCGTTTCGATCCATCGCCTTAAAGCGCTCATCGGTTAGATTCGGCATCGACTCCTTGGCCTCCGCGCGCGACACCGCGCCATCGCCGTCCTTGTCCGCCGTCTGCAAGCGTTCGCGAATTGCCTTGCGCGCTTCCGGGGTGATTGCCTCACCCCCGCGCGCTCCGCGCCCGCCGGGTTGTCGCGGACGATCGCCGGCTTGCGGCGCGTGCGGCGCATCTTTCGCCGTAAGGAAGCCGTCCTGATCGCGATCCACCCGATCGAAGTCTGCCTTGGCGAAGCCGGGCTTCGCCGTCGTCACCTCGTCGAAGGAGACCTTACCGTCTTTATTCGTGTCGCCGGCCATCAGCGTTTGCATCAACTGCCGGCGCGCCTCAGGATCGCCTTCGGCGCGTGCACCTGCGCCCTTGCCACCCGCGGGACGATCCTCGGGCGAGATAAACCCGTCGTGGTTGCCGTCCAACTGGTTGAAGCGCTCTTGGGTGATCTGCGGACGCGTCGCTTTCATCTCATCAAAAGAAACTTTTCCGTCTTTGTTCGTGTCTGCGCGCCGCAGCCCTTCCCCGGGTTTCGACGGCGTCTTGGATTGCCCGCCAGCGCCCTCGGGCGCTTGCGAAAATGCGGCGCCGGCCACAAGCGCGGCAGCCAGGGTTCCCACAAGAATTCGATGCTTCATCGCAAGTACCTCCGTATTTCTTCGAGCACTTCTCAACTCCAACCCTGAAGTGGCCGCGGCGTTTACAATGGTTACGCGGGGCTTGTAGACTGTGCACAATTCACCAAAAATTAGACGCACTCCAGGCGAGTTTATTCGACCCGCGTTCCGGACCATCCAGGCCGGATCCGCGGGGCATTCGGGGGCCAATCCAGCGTGAGCGCGGGCCGAATCAGCGAGAGCGCCAGTACGATCCGCGAGGTCCTCGAGGAGCACGAGCGGCGCAATCTGGCCCCCCACGCCTGCCGCACCGCCGACTCCAAGGGCCGCGACCGCCCCGAAGTCGAGCACGCCTACCGTACCGCGTTTCAACGCGATCGCGATCGCGTCCTGCACACGAAGGCCTTCCGCCGCCTCAAAGGAAAAACGCAGGTCTTCCTCGCGCCGCAGGGCGACCACTATCGCACGCGGATGACGCACACGCTCGAGGTCGCACAAATCTCGCGGACCGCCGCGCGCGCACTGTTCCTGAACGAGGACCTCGTCGAGGCGATCGCGCTGGGACACGATCTGGGCCACACGCCCTTCGGCCATGCGGGCGAGGCCGTGCTCAACGAATTGCATCCGGGCGGGTTCCGGCATTACGAGCAGAGCCTGCGCATCGTCGAGCTGCTCGAGAGCACGCGCCACGGCGTGGGACTGAACCTGACGCACGAAGTCCGCGACGGCATCCTCCACCATTCGATCGGCAAGGCGATGCTCCTCGGGCATCGCGGGCCGCGCGCGAGCACGCTGGAGGGGCAGCTGGTCAGCCTCTGCGACGCCATGGCCTACGTCAGCCACGACATCGACGACGCGCTGCGCGCCGGCGTCATCTGCGAAGCGGACCTCCCGCGCGACGCCGTCGCGGTGGTCGGCGCTTCGGTGGCGGAGCGCATCGACCGGATGGTGACGGCGCTTATCGAAGGCAGTCGCGGAGGAGAAATCGGCATCGTCGAAGAAGTGCGTGAGGCGATCGTCGCCCTGCGGCACTACCTTTATACCGAGGTCTATCCGAGCCCCGCTATTCACGGACAGATCAGCCGCGCGAAAAAGATCATGCGCGAGTTGTATGGCTTCCTCCGCGAGCATCCCGAATCGTTGCCGCCGGCCGCGGGCGAGGACACGCTCGATCGCCGCGTGGCGGATTATCTCGCAGGCATGACCGACCTCTTCGCGCTGCGCTTGTACCGCGAGAATTTCTTCCCCGAGACCGGCCCCGCATGAACCCGCCGGAGACGGTGGCGGTGATCGCAGGGTCGGGCCTGGATCTGCGCGCCTTGCTCGACGAAATCGACGAGGAGCGCGCATTCGCCGACGTGCCCGGCCTGCGCGACGCGCGGATCGCCGGCCACACCGGGAAATTCATCTTCGGGCGAAGCGAAGGCGCGCGCGTCATTGTGCAGAGCGGGCGCCTGCATTTTTACGAAGGTCTCGACTATGAAACGGCGTCGGCGCCCGTTGCCGCGCTGCACGCCTTCGGCGCGCGGACGATTCTCCTCACGAACGCGGCCGGCGGGCTGTTGCCGAACATGCGCCCCGGCGATCTGATGGCGGTGGATGAAATCCGCTGTTGGCCCTGCGCCCGCTGGCGCGAGCGCCCGGAGTCGCTGGCACTGGATTTCGTTCCGGAGAAATGCGATTGGCGCGGCGCCTATCATTGGGTGCACGGGCCTTGCTACGAGACGCGCGCCGAAATCGCTGCGCTGCGCGCGCTCGGCAGCACCGCCGTCGGCATGAGCACCGCGCCCGAAATTTTGCGCGCGCGCGAACTTGGAATGCGCGTCGGGGCAATCTCCTGCATCACGAACAATTGCTGCACGCCGCAGGTGCTCACGCACGACCACGTCCTGCGCACCGCCGCGGCAGCCTCGGCCCGTTTGTGCGAAGTGCTTCGCGGGGTCGTGCGAAACGGCGTACATCACGGACGCCCCGCCTCCGGGGCCACGGCCCGCTGAGCACGGGCGCCTTTAGCCGAAGCTGCGCACCAGCGAGCCGATGAGCAGCATCCATCCGTCCGCGAGCACGAACATGATGATCTTAAACGGCAGCGACACAAACACGGGCGGCAGCATCATCATCCCCATGGCCATGAGCGTGCTCGCGACAACCATGTCGATAATCAAGAAGGGGATGTAGATGATGAAGCCGATCTGAAACGATATCCGCATTTCGTTCAAGATGAAGGCCGGCACGAGCACCGTGGTAGGGATGTCGGCGCGGGCTTGGGGCCGCGGGAGCTTGGCGATCTGCATGAACAGCGCGATGTCGCGCGGGTTGTTCTCGAGCTGACGAAACATGAACTCGCGCATCGGGACGAGCGCCTTGTCGTAGGCCTCCGTGATCGTCGGAATGTCGCCCTGGATATAGGGCTGGACGGCCTCGTCGTACACCCGCTGATAGGTCGGCGCCATAATAAAAAAAGTCAGGAACAACGCGATCCCGATGAGCACCTGGTTCGGCGGCGATTGCTGCGTCGCCATCGCCTGACGCAGAAATCCGAACACGACGATAATACGGGTGAACGACGTCGTCATCACGAGAATCGCCGGCGCAAGCGTGAGGATCGTCAGCAAAAAAACGATCAGCAGCGAAGTCGAAATGTTTTCCGGCTGACCGGCCTGGCGGAAAGCATCGATGATGTTCTGGCCAAGCGGGTTCGTGTCCACCGCGGGATTGCCGGCCGCGCCGACAGAAGGAGACGTCTCTTGCGCCGACGCGCAGACACTGAACAGCGCGAGGCCGAGCGTGAGGAGAGGCCGGAGCGGCCTAGTCCTCCGGCTCACGATTCTCTTCCCGCAAGTAGCGTTGCAAGCGCTGGATGTCACCGCGCAAATTCGCAATCTCGTCCTCTTCCGCACGCGGTAGCCGCTCGCCCGAGGCGAGCTCCTGCGAACGCGCCCGAAGTTCGGCGAGAAATGAATCCGGATTGAAGGGCGTCGACGAAAGCGGGCCCTCCTGCGCCGAAGACTTCGGGCGGCCGTTCATCACTCCCGCAGCGAATTCGCCAATCAGCGAAATGGAGTTCGCGTTCGCGCCGATGAGCAGCACCTTCTCCCCCACTTGCACGAAATGCAGCGCCGTACCGCGATCGAGGTAGAGCCGCCCGAGCACTTTTCCGAGATTCGCACCGGCCAGCAGCGGGACGCGTTTCCCCCACCGGCGCAGGGCATAAGACCCGATAAAAATA
>VFKU01000742.1 GCA_009885415.1 Rhodothermota bacterium | reverse complement strand
TGAGGCTTAGTTGGCGGCTTTGCCGTAAACCTCGGCCTCGACGTAGTGGTTGAAGTCGTCGGTGGTGTTGCCCTTGGTCTGGAAACGAATCGCGCGCGCGGTCGCTCCGGCGAGATCGACGAGTTTGCCGCGGTAGTTCTCGATGTATTCCTTGTCCTTGCCCGCGCCCATTTCGGAGGTGTTGTCGTGGTCGTTGCTGAAGACGGTGCGCACGTTTTTGGTGAACTCGACGTCGTCGGCGACTTGCACGATGACGTCGAAGTACACGCGATCGCCCTGGTGGAAGTGCCACAACACGAGCGCATAGAGCGCGCTCGGCGCGCCGAGATCGATCTGGATCCATTGTTTGCCGCGATCGAGACCGAGGAGGCTCTCGTCTTTGTAGCTCTTGTCCCCGTCTACGAGCATTTCAAGCTTGCCGAACTTGGGCGGATTTTGGCTGGTCACCGGCTTGCCCTTGGAGAGGTTCGTCGTGCCGGCCGGGACGGGGAAGGGTTTGCGCGGTTTGTAGTTGGGCTCTTCGAGGTTCGGGCCGAAGTAGTCCAGCGGCGTGCCGCCGAAGTAGGGCTCGGGCAATTCGAGCTTGAGATCGACTTTGGCGTCTTCCGCGACGGACACAGTGACGATCGGCAGCAACAGCAAGGCCACCGCAATAAAAATTCGCATGAGTCACCTTTCGTTTACCGCGCGTGGCGCGGCGGCTTCACCCAGTTTCAGGGACGACAGTTTAGCACAGGGCCAACGCCCCGATACAAGAATAGACGAGGCCGCGAAGGCGGTATTCAGCGCCGAAGGTGGGGAGCGAACCGAGAAAATCGCAGGGTTTGTTGGGCGCGGCGAGCGGTGTTAGAATCACTTTCTTTCGTGCGGGCTGTCTGCAGGGAGTATCCATCCTCGTATGCAATCGGCGCACTCTGACAGTCCCGCCGTCCGCGGCTGCCTCGACGCCTGCGGGCGTTGCGAACAAATCCTCAACGCCATTCCGGCGGAGTTGTATGCGACGTCTGTCTCCGGTCGCGCCCCTATCGGCGCGCACCTGCGTCATGCCGTCGAACACTTTTTTTGTTTCGCGCGCGGACTCGAGGCTGGCGTGATTGATTACGACGCCCGCGATCGGGATGAGTCGATCGAGCGAGACCCCGGCTGTTTCCGTGAGGCCCTGGAGCACGTGCGCCGCGAGTTGAGCGGTCTTTCGCGGGCGGCGCTGAAGCGGCGCATTGTGGTGCGGCAGATCGCCGCGATGGATGCGGAGTCGAGCCGGATGGAGTCCACGGTCGAGCGCGAGTTGGTCTTCCTTTCGGGTCACACGATCCATCACTTGGCGGTGGTGATTGGGTTGTGCCGTGAACACGGACTCGAACTTCCCGATGAATTGGCGCTCGCGTTTTCGACGGCCGCGTATCGACAAGCGGCGACAAGATAGGACGCCGGCGATTCTTATGTGCACCGTCACGATTTTTCGTTCAGAGGCCGGATTCACCGCGACGATGAATCGCGACGAGGCCTGCGTGCGCGCGGCCGAGTTGGCGCCGGAGCTTCGCGGGGACCTCGACGGTGCGGGATGGGCGGCGCCCTTCGACAGCGAAAAGGGCGGGACGTGGATGGGGGTGAACGCCTTCGGCGTCGCGGCTTGTTTGCTGAACGCGTATCAACCGGGTGAGAGCCTGCTGCCGGAACCGGCGGGCCAGCACAGGACGCGCGGAGAGATCGTGCCGGCGGCGCTGGCGGC
>VFKU01000854.1 GCA_009885415.1 Rhodothermota bacterium | reverse complement strand
CTCCCAGGTCAGCTCCTCGGCCTTCCCGTCCACCTTTTCGAGGGCCTGGTAGATCGGCACGGTGCCGATCGGCACCGGCGAGTTGCGCAGGATCCACTCGCGCGTCTCGTGGATGTTCTTTCCGGTCGAAAGGTCCATTACATTGTCCGCGCCCCAGCGGATGGCCCAGACCATCTTCTCGACCTCTTCCTCGATCGAGCTCGTCACGGCCGAGTTGCCGATGTTCGCGTTGATCTTCACGAGGAAATTCCGCCCGATGATCATCGGCTCGAGTTCGGGGTGGTTGATGTTCGCCGGAATGATCGCCCGTCCGCGCGCGACCTCCTCGCGCACAAACTCCGGCGTGATCGCCTTCGGTGTGTTCGCGCCAAAATTCACGCCCGGATGTTGCCGGCGCAGCGCCTCCGTGGCCTCCTCGCAACGCTGGTTCTCGCGAATCGCGATGAACTCCATCTCCGGCGTGACGATGCCGCGCCGCGCGTAATGCATCTGCGTCACGCACGCGCCCGCTTTTGCGCGCAACGGCGCCCGCGTCCGCCGGAATCGTATAGGACCCAGGAGCGGATCGTCCTCACGCTCGCGGCCATAGGCCGACGAAATTCGCTCCAATTCCTGCACATCGCCGCGCGCGAGAATCCAGCCGAGACGCAGCGGCGAAAGCCCCTTGTGCACGTCAATCCCCGCGTCCGGATCGGTATATGGCCCCGAAGTGTCATACACGGTCAGCGGCGCGTTCGGCTCGAGCCCCGCCGCGGTCTTCGTCGGCGACAACACAATCTCGCGCATCGGCACGCGGATGCTCGGATCCGAGCCCTGCACATGTATCTTGCGCGAACCCGTGAAGGGCTCGCGCGTGATACGCTGCTCCTCGCCCGCCTCGAAGGCCGGCCGATATTCCGGCGTAACCGCCACGACTTCGTCTCCAATCCCATCGTAGGGGCGGCCTCCTTGGCTGCCCAAGGGGGGCCAAGCGTCATACCCCTAAATCAAAATGCCTCGACTAATTTTGTCATTCTGAGCGGAGCGAAGAATCTCCCCGTCGATCCGCCAGCAGCCCAGCTTCATTACAATGAACAGTCTATCAAAAGCCGCAATTGCGCGCAGGTTGTTTCATTGGGCAAAGATCCGCTCCGCCACCCGAAACGCATCCGCCACGCAATCGATCATTGCCACCCCACGAAACGCGCTCCCCGTGAAATATAGTCCCGGATGCGCACGCTCTGCCTCCTCCGCCGCCTGCAAGACCGCCCCATGATCCAGCCCATACTGCGGAATGGCTCGTGGATGCCGAAAAATACGCAGGACTTCCGGCGTTCCCTCGGCCCCGACGACATCGAACACGTCCCGCTTCACAATCGCCAGCAATTCCTCATCGCTTTTCTCGACGATCTCCGGATGCGGCGCCCCGCCCAGCATCACGCGCAACAGTACGCCGCCCTCTGGGCCCGCTCCCGGGAATATGCTCGTCGTCCACAAACACCCCAGCGTCTCGCGCCTCTCCTTCGGCGGAATCAAATACCCAAAACCCCGGAGATCATGCGCCACCCGCTCGCGCCGAAACGCCACACACACCACCGCCAGCGACGCATACGTGATCGAAGCCAACCGAGTCGCCGCATCCGACGCGAAACCCTGTATCAATTTCGCCGCAACATACGACGGCACCGCGACCACCACGTGCTTCGCACGAAACACCTGATCGCCCGGGTCGCTCGGGGAGGGTCGCGCTCCCGCGCGACCGCAGCGCACAACGAAACCCCCGCTCTCCTTCTCAATCCGCGTAACCGCCATTCCCGTCATCGCAACTTCGCCCAGCTGCTCGGCAACGCGTTCCGCCAATCGCCCAATCCCCCCGCGCAAGGACGTCAAGGTTCCGCCCGGACCCAGGGGTCCGCCCGCGCGTGCAGCGGTCGCGCGGGAGCGCGACCCTCCCCGGGCGGCCAACATCGCACGAAAGAGGCCCCCATGCTCGCGCTCCATCGCCGCCATGCGCGGGAAACAATGCTGCAAGGAAAGCTGCTTGGCATCGCCCCCGAAAATGCCCAGCACCATCGCGCTCACCAGCGTCTCCGCCGCCTCGCGCCCGATACGGCGAGCCGCGAAATGAAAAACGCTCTCGGGCGCATCGTCTCGCTTGGCTCGAATCAGAGGCTCCAACAACAACCGTAAACGCCCCGCCACAGACAACAGCGGCGCGACAAGGAATTTCGGCGGGCCCACCAACTCGACCAAGCGCCCCTTCAACAACAAAAACCGATGCGCGGCCGCATGATCCGCTTGGACCAGCTCCCCCTCGAGGCCGAGTTCCCGGATCCACTCGAGCATCTTCGGCTCGCGATCCAAAAAACCGTTCGGCCCCCAATCGAGCTGATACCCCGCCTCGCGCGTCGTGCGGACGTGCCCGCCGAGATAGTCCGAGGCCTCCAGCAGCCGGACGCGCCCCCGCTCCAGCCGCGTCGAGAGGCGGTGCGCCGCCGCCAGCCCGGCGATCCCGCCGCCGATGACAATCGTATGGAATTGATCCGAAGGCAATGTCGAATCCGATCAGAAACGAACACGCGGATGGTAAGCCATTCGAGGGGTCGGCTCAAAGCGCGGATCGCCGACTACGATCGCGGGGGCGATTATGATTACGATATCGCCGCCCACACCCGGGCCTTTCCGCGGGAGACACGCACTCGGCATGACCGGCGCTGAACTTTTGTTGCGAATCGCCGCATCGCGCGGCGTCGACGTTTGCTTCGCCAATCCCGGCACGACCGAGATGGCGCTGGTGAACGCGCTCGATGCCGTCCCCGCTATTCGCCCGGTGCTCGGCCTCTTCGAGGGCGTCTGCACCGGCATGGCCGACGGCTACGCGCGCATGAGCGGCAAGCCCGCGCTCACGCTGCTTCACCTCGGCGTCGGCCTTGCCAACGGCGCGGCCAACCTGCACAACGCGCGCCGCGCGCAGAGCGCCGTCGTCAATCTCGTCGGCGACCATCCGCAATCGCATCTCCCCTTCGATGCGCCGCTCAGCTCCGACATCGCCACGCTCGCGAAACCTTTCTCCGCCTGGGTGCACACTACGCGCGTCTCCGAGACCCTCGCCGAGTGCGTCGGCGAAGCGATCGCACAAGCGGGCACGCGGCCCGGGCGCATCGCCACGCTCATCGTGCCCGCCGATATCATGGAAGGCCCCGCCCGAGGGGCCGAGGACTTGCGGCGCAGCGCGGAGAATCGCGACGCGCGCGGCGCGCTCGACATGGCTGCGCTCGATCGCGCCATCCACGCCAT
>VFKU01000443.1 GCA_009885415.1 Rhodothermota bacterium | reverse complement strand
GCGGCTCATTTCGGTATCGCGCCACCTGGAACGCCTGGCCGATATGGCCACCAACGTCGCCGAGGACGTGATCTACATGGTCGAGGGCGAGATCGTCCGGCACCGTGTCGAGAAGTACCTGCCGGAGCGCGAGGCGATCTCCGGTCAGGCGTCGATCAAGCGCTAGTTGCCGCGCGCGTGCGTGGTGCTACCCGCCACTTTTTCATAGGCCCGCTGCGCTTTGGTCTCGGCGACTTCGAGGCGCGCGGCGAGGAGGACGGCGGTGAGCGCGCGCGCGAGTTCTATTTCTTCGCGGAGACCTTGCTCGATTTCTGTTTCGTTCACGGCGTGCTCCCGGCAGGCGGTATGATGGCGCTTCTGAACAGGAGTCAGAATACGCTGAGAGCAAGAATTTTGTCAATAGTTTACCTCGCGGAGGCTGCGTGGCTGTATGGCTGAGGTTCTGCTCGTAAGTGCATTGGTGCTATTGGGTTACGTCTGCGTCCAGTGGGCCGGAAGCCTGTATTTTCACGATGCGAGCCTGGTCGATCGTTATTGGGGCGGCGGATTCGCGCTTGTTGCGCTGATGACCTTGCTGTATACCGGCCCGGACACCCGGCGCGACTATGTCTTGCTTGCGCTGTCGGCGGCGTGGGGGCTGCGTCTATCCGTTTATCTTACGTGGCGGAACTGGGGCCGCGGCGAGGACTATCGCTACCAGGCGATGCGCAAGCGCCACGGCGATCGTTTTCCACTTCGCAGTCTGTTCAGCGTATTTATTCTTCAGGGCGCGCTCACATGGTTCATCTCGCTCCCCTTGCAAACGGGTATCGCGGAGTCCGGTACAGACCAACTCACGCTCCTCGATGTGGTGGGGATCGCAGCGTGGTGTACCGGATTCGCCTTCGAATCGATCGGTGATTTCCAGCTTGCGCGATTCAAGGCGGCGCCCGCGAACGCGGGCGGCGTGATGGATCGCGGCCTCTGGCGGTACACGCGCCATCCGAATTATTTCGGTGACACGCTCGTGTGGTGGGGGATGTACCTCGTCGCGGCAAACGCTCCGGCGGGCATCTTCACCGTACTGAGTCCCGTCCTGATGCAGTTTCTGCTCATGCGTGTTTCGGGGGTGGCGTTGCTCGAGCGCAAACTCGTCAAGACCCGGCCGGACTACGCCAGCTACATCGCGCGGACGAACGCATTTTTTCCGTGGCGTCCGAAGAAGCCGGCCTGAGCGGCCGAGCTACGCGCGGAAGACGTCCCACTCGGATTCGCTATTCAGCCGCACGATGGTCTTTTCGACTGGCTCGCCCGGGTTGACCTTGAAGACCTTGCCCAACTGGGTAATTTCGAAGACCCGGTGGATTTCCTTGGAGAGGCCGCAGAGCTGGATGGCGCCGCCGGTCTGTTTGGCGGCCTCGTTGATGCGCAGCAATTCCGTGAGCGCGGCGCTGCTGAGGTAGGTGATGTTCTGGAAGTTAATGAGCAGCCGCACCTTGGGATGCGACTTCACATAGCTCACAATGGTGTCGCCGAATACTTTGGAGCCGTCGGCGTCAAGCGAGGCCCCGCCCCCGAGGGTCGCGATGACCACGACGCTCTCGGTGTCGTTGAAGCTGATGGGTACGTCGCTCTTCGAACTCATCCTTCACCCCTTGAGGACGCCCCGCGCGTCGTGGGCCCTGCACACGTCAATTGCGCTACATTCTAGGAACTGGCGCGCGCGGGATCAACCTGCGGCCCGTTGGGGGAAAGCGCGCGCGAAGCGGTATCATTCGCAGCGTGATGACCGTCTCCGCCACAGACACCCCGCTCCTTTCGCTGCGAGGCCTGACGCGGCGCCTGCGCTCGGGCGACCGCGATCTGACCGTGCTCGATTCGGTGGATCTCGACGTGGGCCGCGGCGAGTTCATGGCCGTGCTCGGGCGCTCGGGCAGCGGCAAGTCGACCATGCTCGCGTTGATGGCGGGTCTCGATCGACCCACCTCCGGCGAAGTGATCTTCGAGG
>VFKU01000779.1 GCA_009885415.1 Rhodothermota bacterium | reverse complement strand
CGCGGCTACTCCAAGGGCATGCGGCAGCGCATCGGCCTGGCGCAGGCGCTGCTTGGCGATCCCGATTTGTTGATTCTCGATGAGCCGACCACGGGCCTCGATCCCTTGGCGCGCAAGGAAATGCGCGACATTTTGGCCTCGCTGCGCGACGAGGGCAAATCGCTGCTGATTTCGAGCCACGAGCTGAACGAAGTCGAGTTGATCAGCAACCGTATTGCGATTCTTTACCGCGGCAAGCTGCAGGTCGAGGGCACGATTGACGAGTTGCTCACCGCGCGCGATCTGACGGTCGAGGTCGAGAACGTCCCGACGCCGATCGCTGAGAAGCTGCGCGCGGCGGGAGTGCAGACGGAAGACAAGATGAAAGGCCGTGTGTTGCTGCGCGCGCCGGCCTCGATGTCGATTTACAACGCGATGGATCTCTGTCGCAGCAATGGATTGCTGATTCACAGCGTCGCGCCGCGCCGCGAGACCCTCGAGGAATTGTTCGTCCGCACTGTGGGCGACGCGACCGCTGCCGAGGCCGCCGCGGCCCGGTCTGCGAAGAAGTAGGAAAGGAATTTCATGTCTGCCGAGACCCATACGCTCCCTGCCGCCGAGGCCCGCCGAAGTGCTGGACGCACGCCGGGCTGGCGCGGCCCGCTTGCGATCGCGATGTACACCTGGCGCGAGGGCATCCGCAAGAAGACGCTGGTGGGCTTCCTGCTGCTGAGCGTGCTTGTCATTCTTGGGTCGACGTTTATGACGGCCTTCATGGCCGACACGAGCGTGGGGACGGTCGAGACGGACGTCGAATCGAAGATCATCAAGGACATCTGCGTGTCCGCGATCAGCGTATTCGGCATTCTGATCACGATTTTCATTTCTGCTTCGGTGGTGCCGGCGGAGATGGAGAACAAGGTGATCTATACGGTGCTCTCGAAGCCAATTCGGCGCTACCAATACCTTTTCGGAAAATTTCTTGGCGTGCAGTTCATCGTGATCGCCAATCTGTTGCTGATGAGTGTGTTGTTTGCGATCGCTCTTTACGCCAAGGAGCGCATTTTCCCTTCGCTCCTCTTCTGGTCCACGCTGTTGACCTATTTCCAGTTTCTCATCGTGTCCTCGCTCACCTTTGCGGTCTCGTGCACCTCGACCTCCTCTGTATTGCCGACGATTGCCGGATTGTTCATCTATATTTCCGGAAACCTGACGGAATACCTCAAGGACGTGGTGAATCGGACGGGGCAATCCGAGGACCTCTTTCAGACAATCGTGGGGTATGTGGCCTCGGGGCTTTTTAGGATTCTGCCAAACTTGCGCGATTTCGACTTGCGCACGCAGATTCTGTATTTGCAGCCGAACGATCCTCCGGTCGACGTGCAGATTCCTAACTTGATCTTGTACGGCCTCTCGTTCGCCGCGGCGGGCTACGTGCTGGCGTGGTTCCTGTTCATGCGCAAGGAGCTGTAGTCCATGCCGTCCAAGGGCCGCGGATTTCGGTACAGCCTGCTGCTGGTGGCGGCGGGGCTGATCGCGCTTGGCTCGGTGCAGGGCTCGCGCCTGACGCGGATGCGCGAGATCGAGCGCTTCTACCGTTGGGCGCTCACCGCGGCCACTTTCTCCACCTTCGGCGAGTCGCTGGAGCAGGAGAAGGGCGAAGGCGCCGAACCGATGGACGACGAGCTTTTTGCGGACGTCGTCGCGCTGGCCGAGACGGCGCTGCCCGATATAGAAGTGGGCGAGGGTGACCGCGACGCCGAGGGTCAGGCCCGGCCGAAGCTAATCCGCGCCGCGCGCCAGGGCCGGGACCAAGAGATTTACGACGTACTCGCCAGCCCGGAGGGCG
Source organism: Rhodothermota bacterium (assembly GCA_009885415.1). GTDB lineage: Bacteria > Hydrogenedentota > Hydrogenedentia > Hydrogenedentales > VFKU01. The sequence continues at coordinate 7,696 of VFKU01000779.1, read as the reverse complement.
TGCCACTGGCGGAGCGTTTCGCGGAGTACGCCGCCGAGGATCGCCTGCTTAGCGTGGGCACGCAGTTCGCCGCGTCGCAGATGTATCAGAAGGGCTCGCAGTCGCAGGGGGTGGGGCTGACGAGCCTGTTCTTCGGGTTCCGTAAGCTTGCGGCCAACTTCCTGTGGATGCAGGTGGACGCGGCGTGGCATTCCGGGCAGATGCATCGCTTCCTGCCGGTGATGCACACGACGGTGGCGCTCGATCCTAACTTTGTGGACGCTTATCTGCTTGGCGCCTGGCATTTGGCCTACAACATCACGGCGCAGCTCTCCGATACGCCCGAACCGCAGAAAGTGTTCAGCCCGAAATATCAGCGCCGCCTCGGGTCGAAGGAGGTTTGGTACTTCCACGCCGTGGACTTCCTCAAGGACGGCATCCGCAAGAACCCGCGCGATTTTCGGCTCTACTCAGATCTGGGCTACGCGGTCTACGAGACCAAGCTGCTGGACCATGCGAACGCGGTGAAGTATCTGAAGGAAGCGCGGCGTTATAAGCACGACCAGTGGGTGCCGCGGATGCTGTGCCTTTCGCTCTGGAAGAATGGCCAGTACGACGAGGCGCTCGAGGGCTGGCTGGAATACCAGAAGCAATTTCCCGCGAGCACGCAGGCTGCGCGCTTCATCCCGATCAACACGGCGTATCTGGCCGAGGCGAAATCGGACCAGGCGGCGGAGTGCGCCAAGGCCGCGCGCGCGGCGGCGGCGCTGCTGACCGCGAAGGCTGCGGACTCGCTCTCCAGCGGCGACGGCACGACGGCGGAGAAACTGCGCGTCGAGGCGGAGGACGCGGAGAAGGTCGCGCAGCAGATGGACCAGATGAGCGCCGAGGAGTGGGAGAAGGCCAAGGCCATCTATACTGAAATTTTGGCAAAGGACAGCAGTGACTCCTTGGCGAACGCGCGCCTCTCGCGCCGGGCCGGCCTGGAGATGGCGCGTCAGGCGCGGTACCACGAGGCGGTGGCCTATCTCGACGTGGCGCGCAACCAATACCTCGAGACCGAGTCTTTTTATGAATTCAGCGACCTGATGATCGATCTCAAGCTGGAGGGCGGATTGCCGCTGGCGGTCACTGAGCAATACGCGCTCGAGCGGCGCCGCGAGGCCGCGGCTTATGCGCGTCCGGACGCGCCGAAAGCGAAGCGCTTTGTCGAGTGCGCCTACGCCCTGCCCGAGAAGGCCAATGCCGTCGCCGTCCCCGGCGCCGCACACTGAGGCCGCCGCAGTTCCCGATCGCCGCGCACGCCTGGCCCAGGCCGTCGCGCTCGCCACGATTCTGATCACCCCGTCGCTCTACAGTTTTCATTTTATGTCTTTCGGGGACGCCAAGCTTGCGGGGCTGGCGGTGGGGGCCTTGCTGCTGGCGTTGCTCGTCCCGTTTGAGGAAGTATGGCGGCGCGATCGCGTGATTCTATTCACCCCGCTGCTAGCTCTCCTGGTCTGGGCGGCCGCCGTTGCCGAAGCGAAGAAAGGATTCACTTTTGAGGGATCCGGGGAAGGTGTGGGAAGCGGCTACGGATTGATACTGCTTGTCGCCCTGCTCGCGTTGAGCGCCGCCTCCGCCCAGTTACTCCAAGTGTCTATCGCGCTATCGGCGGTTCCCGTGGCGATTCTCGGTCTCGCACAATATGCAGGCTTCCTGTCTGCGCTGTTTCCAGTCTTTCCTGAATACCAGCAGCGAATGTACTCCGTTTTCGGCAATCAGGACTTGTTGGGCGGCTACCTCGCGCTGGGGCTAGTTCTGGGGGTCGCGCTTTGGTTCGCGGGGCGGATCGGCTCCCTTTTTGTTGGGGGGATTTTCGTGACGGTTGGGCCCGCGTTGTTCTTGTCTGGAAGTCGCTCCGCGTGGCTGGCGGCGTTCATTGGCGGGGCCTTTGCTGCGTGGTCGTCGCGGCGGTCACCCCGAAAACCCGTGGGAGCGGCTTTGGTCCTGTTTGTCGTCTTCGTCGTATCCTTGTTCGTAGCGCCAAATTCGACGTGGGAGAGAATAGCCGGTACCTTTGCGCCGTCCGACGTCGGGTTTCGGATTCGACTCTGGATCTGGGATGGCACGATACACTTGATTGGCCAACATCCTATCGCAGGCGTCGGCGGCGGAAACTTTGCCTACCACAGTCCTCGTGCGCTCGGTGAAATTCTTCACCAACGCGGGCCGGGCGTACATGTTTTTAATCACATTCACACCCAGCACGCGCACTCGGATTTAATGGAGATCGCGGCGGAGACGGGATTGATTGGTGTTGCTCTCCTTTGCGTATTTTTTGTTCTGATTCCGCGGCGTTCTTCGCCGGCATGGCCAGCGCTGGCCACCGGAATTGCCTTCTCGCTTGTCAACACGACGTTGCACTCGGCCCCGCATATTCTATCGATTCTTTTGTTGGCTGGTTCACTTGTGACGCCTGGCGGGCCGACGTTGGCGAGGCGGCCGATTGGGCCAATCGAACGCCGGGTTTACCACTTCGCCCTAGGAGCGTTGGTCGTGGGTTTTGCCGAATCCGTGCTTCAGCCGAGCGCTTTGCATGCTCGCGCTCAGGCAATGCTCAACGCTCGGGACGGCGCCGCTGAGAAGGCGTACTTCCGCGCGGCGTATCTTGGGCCGAGTTACGCCGCCGCATACGAACTGGCTGTCCTTTATGCGAACGTCGGGAACGAGGAAACGGCGCTTTCTATGGCGGAGCGCGCCAGCCTCGGTCTCGATACCGGCGACCTCTATTACCTGCGGGGGTATCTGGCCGATCGGCGCAGGCCGACACGGGAAGCCGCGGATTTTTACCGCGAATGCCTGCTCCGCTGGCCCGACCATGCGCCCGCGTACGCGGGCCTGTTACGAACTAGCGAATCCGAGGAGCACGAAAGAATACTTGCCGAGGCGCGGCGCTGGCTTTCGCCGGAGGACTTTGCGGCGCTTCGTTCTACGGTTTTGCCGGGGCCGATTCCGCGGTGAAGGGGAGGAGGCTATCGATCGTCAGCGTCACGTCGGCCTCGGCGGGCCCGCCGCCGGTGATGGAAAACGTATAGTCGACCGCGGTGCGTAGGGCATCGAGATTGCTTGTGTGTTCGTCTCGGGCGATTTGCTCGTAGGACAGTCGCTTTCCGTTTTCGGTCGCCTCCAGATAGACCCGGGGGCCAGTAGGTGGGGCCTGAAGGGTGAGCCGGGCGCGGTTGATTCGTTGATCCAGCCACGTCGATCCAGTGCTGTGCCACTGGACGCGGAGCGCGCCGGGTGCGCGCACGGTGGCGTCGAAGGGCTGGTGCGCGCGGTTCTCGCGGGCGAAGTCCGCGATCTTCGGCGCCTCAAGCAGGAGGCCGGGTCCGTTTCGTGCGGCGACGACCGCGAGTACGAGGGCGGCGGCGATGCCCAGTTGGGTGAGCCAGAGTTTGGCCGCGAGGCGCGGGGGTAATTTTAGCGCGGCGAAGGCGATGAGGGCGGAGAGGAGTGCGGGGGCGATCGCCGCTGCGATGATCCACTTCCACGGCAGCCAGAGGAGGGCGAAGGTGCTTAGCGCGAGAAACGCGCCGGCCTGATAGATCGTCTCGTCGTAGATGCGGTTCCCGGTGTTCGCCACGTAGGCCGCGAACCTCCAGACGAAGGGCCACGCTACGAGTAACACCGCGCCGAGCAGCACACGCGTCCAGAGGAGTGTCTGGTCGAGGGCTTCAAACACATCGGCCGGGGGCCCGTTGCCCGTTTGGGCCTCGCTTACGCGGGCCATTCCGCGCAGCGTGAAATAGACGCCGACGGCGAAGAGTCCCGCAAGCACGAGGCCGGCCATGATCGGCCAGGGCACCTGGGCGGGTTCGGTCCGCTCGGCTTTTTTGATCACATCATCGAGAAAATCCGGACCTTGCATAAGTGGTGCGCTGCATCGCCAGCATTTCTTGAAGTCGGCGCTGTTTTTTTCGCCGCATTTGGGACACGCCGTCTCGGCCGCAGGCGGGGAGGCCTGATCGCCCGCCGCCATGCCCGGCGCCGCCACGGTCAGGGGCGGCGTCAGGCCGTATTTTTCGGCGGCTTCGCGATCGACGATGGTTTTTAGGCGCGCGATCGCCTGCTCGGCGAAGGGATGATCCGGTGCGAGCTTGTGCACCTCGCGCCAGGACTTGAGTGCGGCCACGTGATTGCCGGCTTCGGCCTGCGAGCGCGCGAGCTGTTCGCGCAGACCGACGTCTTTGGGCCAGACGGCCAGGGCTTCTTCGAGGGCCTTCACGGCTTCTTCGTGGCGGCCGAGACGGTAGTAGGTGGCGGCCAAATAGCGCATGATATTTTCGCGCGGCTCGGTCTCGTTTTTCAGGAGGAGCAGGTGCTCGAGGGCGAGGCGGTATTCAAACGAGGTATATAGTTTTTTTGCCAGACGCCAGCGCTGTTCATGGTTCGTCGGGTGTGCTTCGACGTAGGCCGCGAGTTCCCAAACGTCCGTCATGAGTGTTCTCGCTTGGATTTTTTTCGCGCGGCGTGTTTCTGTTTGGTGGAGGCGGCTGCGGCGCGCGCACGAAGCGCGTAATTCACAGTGAACGACAGTAGGCCCGCGCCCAGGGCCGACAGGGCGAATGCGGTGATCCACGGTGCTATTCCATTTCTCTCGCTCTCGATCGTCATACGATAGGCCGCGAACCAACAGGGGCCGCTAAGTACCGCGAAACAAAGGAGCCAGAATCCCCAGCCGACGAATTCGCGCGGCCCGGAGGTTTTCGCGGGTGCTGCTTTTTGTTTCGCCGCCTTCTTCGCCATCGCGCTCAGGTCTCCTGTCGCCGCGCCGGGACACGCAACACAAAACACGCGCCACCGAGGGGGCCGTCTTCGACGCTGACCGTTCCACCGTGCTCGTGCATGGTTTTCACCGTCACGGCGAGACCGAGCCCCGTGCCTTTGGATCCCTTCGTCGAGTAGTAAGGGATGGAAAATTTTGGAGCGCTCGGCCTCGGGCACGCCGGGTCCATTATCGCAGACCGATAGTTCCAAGTTCCCGGACGAATCGTGGCGGGCTTCGACGCGAATCCGGCCGCCCGCGGCGGGCGCGGCGTCGGCGGCGTTGGTGAGAAGATTGAGCAGGGCCTGGTGCAGGCCGCGGGCGTCCATCTGGGCGGGGCCGCGCAGGCCGCTGGTGTCCACAGCGACTTCGATGTCGCGCTTGGTCAGGAGGGCGTGGAAAGCTTCGAGCGTTTCGCGCACGAGCGCGGCCACATCGCAGGATCCGAGTCTCGGCTGGCGCGGCTTGGAGAAGGCCAGCATGTCCTCGACGACGTGCGAGAGGCGGCCGACGCTGCGCTTGAGGATGGGCCAGCCTTCGCTCACGAGCTTCTCGTTTTTATTCGTAAGGCCAGCGTCAACGAGTTCGACGCTGGCGTCGAGCGCGGTGAGGATGTTTTTGGTGTGGTGCGAGATGCCGGCGACGGCTTGGCCGACGGCGGCGAGTTGGGCGGCGCGCAGATTTTCCTCGATGAGCCGGGCGCGCGTGATCGCGACGGCGGCGAGCGCGCTAAACATTTCAAGGACGCGTTGGTCGAGATCGGTGAAGCCGCCGGAGCCGCGTTTGTTGAGGACTTCGACCACGCCCACCAGACGATCCCCGTCGAGCATGGGCGTAGCGAGCACGGAGCGCGTCTTGAAATGGGTCAGCGCGTCGGCCGCGCGGTGGACGCGGGGATCGATCGCGGCGTCGGGCATGTTGATGGAGACGCGCGCGGCGGCGGCGGTCCCGGCGATGCCCTCGCCTAGCTTGAGGCGCACGGATTTCTTGAGCGCTTCGGGATCGCCGGCTTCGCTGGTTGCGACGTGAAAGTACAACTCGCCCGCGGCGTCGTCGAAGAGAAGAATGGAGGAGGCCTCGGCGTCGGCGAGCCGCTGGCTCTCGTCGATAATCGTCTGCAAAAGCAAATCGAGATTGGATACGCCGCTCAGCAACCCTTCCACACGATAGAGCGCATCGAGCAAGCGGCGCATTTCGTCCGGGGTGGCTTCGCCCAGTCCGGCCGGGGCCGACGTTTCATTCACGGCCGGGGTCTCCGCGATCGAGCGCGGCGTCAATGCGGGGTAGGGCCTTGAGGAGGACCTCGCCGACGGCCTGCAAACTTTCCGCGCAGACCAGATCGATCGTGTCACGCGAGGTGTGCCAGTTCGTGTTGTGCTCGATTTGGCCACCGCCGTAGCGGAAATCGATGAGATTGAGCGCGGGAATGCCGGCGCGGCGGAAGGGCAGATGATCGTCTTCAATGGTTTGTTCGAGCGGCGAGAACATTTTGGAGCGAAGGTCCGTGGCCGCGCCCGTCACGGCGCCGAGCAGCCAGGCGGGCGCCTCCGAATCCTTGATCACGTCGAGTTTGCAGTCGCCGATCATGTCGACGTTGATCGCCGTGTGGATCTCCGTGAATTTTCCAGTCTCTTTGAGCCACGCGACCATCTGGCGGCTGCCGTAGAGGCTGTCGAACTCGGACCACTCGCCATAAGCCTCCTCGCCGTCGAACCAACAGAGCCAGACCGTGCGGCCCTCTCGCGTGGGGCCGAGCGCGCGGGCCATTTCGATCATCCAAGCGGTCGTCGAGCCGCCGTCGTTCGCGCCGAGGAACTTGAAGTCGGGAAAATACTTCGTGTCGTAGTGGTTGGAGAGGAGAATGATTCCTGGTTGTGTTCCCTTTACTTCGGCGACGAGGTTGATCATGCTGACCGGGCCGCGCTGGAGTTCCGGCGGGGTCTGCGCGACGAAGGGCAACTCTTGCAGCGTGAGGCCGGCCGCTTCGACTTCGCGGCGGATGTATGCGCGTGCCGAAGCGCTCGCGGGCGAGCCCGGTTCGCGGGGACCGAAGGCGAGGATGCGTCGGAGATCGGCGTAGGCCCGTTCGCCGCGGAAGGGAGTGGCCGGAGGCGCGGCGGGCGCGCAGGACGCCAGAAGGATCAGGAGCAGCGCCGCCATCGGCAGCCTTCGCCGCGGGCGGCATGTAGAGGCGCTATCTCGCATCGCAACTCCCCAAGCGTGTATCCTATCACGGCCCGGGGAGCGCGCCAATCGCGGAGGGGCGGCGGTTGGCGAGCGGCTTTTTTGTCATTGGCGGCGAAGGTGGGCGCGGGCGGTGGCCCTGCCGTTTCAATTCCGAAATCATCAAGGACAGCGCCGAAATTACACGATGGTCAGCCTGATGCAGGACACTCCCGACACGGCCCGACTCACCGCCACGATCCGCGCGAACCTTGCGCGTATCGAGGCGCGCATCGCCGCGGCGGCCGCGCGCGCGGGGCGCTCGCCCAAGGACGTGCGGCTGGTCCCGGTGACCAAGACGGTGGGGATCGAAGAATGTCGGATCCTGCGGGACCTGGGCTACACGCACCTGGGCGAGAACCGGGTCGAGAACGCGCAGGCCAAGATCGATGCGCTCGGCGAATCTGTTTGTTGGCACATGATCGGTCACGTGCAGCGCCGCAAAGCACGCGAAGTCGCGGCGATGTTTGGCCGGGTGGATTCGGTGGATCGGCTTGAGTTGGCGGAGGCGCTTGAAGCGCGCTGCGCCGCGCTGGGCAAGACGATGCCGGTCCTGCTTGAAGTGAACGTTTCCGGCGAGGCCGCGAAGGGCGGGTTTAGTCCGGCGGCGGTCCCCGCTGCGCTTGAGGCGGTGCGTCGCTTGCCGCATCTCGCGGTCGAGGGTCTGATGACGATGGCCCCGCTGGT
>VFKU01000731.1 GCA_009885415.1 Rhodothermota bacterium | reverse complement strand
TTTTGATTCGCACTACGAGCCCCAGTTCCTGCAAACCGCGCTCAGCCCCTTCCAGCGCGCCTACGCCTATGTCCTCGGCAACGGTCTCGACGTCGTCAACGCCGACATGCAAAACTTCGCGCATCTCGAAGAGAACATCATCGCCGCGAACACCGCGCACACGTACTTCGCCTGATCCGGGTCATTCAGAGATCGGCGCGTCAGACGGGCCGGGCGAGTCCGGCCCGTCTGACTCTCGTTTGGCTCTTGGCGTCGCCGACCGACTAGACTGAGTGAATGGCCGACTCCCTCTCCAAAAATTCGCGCGATCACGATTGGCGCCGCGCCCTCGCTCGCCATTCGCCGCTGCTGATCTTCGCAGGCCTGTGCCTCATCCTCGCCGCCGTCTCGCCGGACTTCCGCGGCAGCGGAAACATTCAGCAGGTGGCCCTGCGCACCTGCGTCGTCGCGATCATGGCCGTCGGCCAAATTCTCGTCATCCTCACCGCCGGCATCGATCTCTCGGTAGGCAGCGTCGCCGCGCTTTCGGGCGTGGTCGCGGGCTTGCTGATGACGGACGCCGATTGGCCCGCGCCGCTGGCCGTCGCGGCGGGCTGTGCGACGGGCATGGCCTGCGGCGCTATCAACGGCTTGCTCATCACGCGCGGCCGCATCCAGCCCTTCATCGTCACTCTCGGCATGATGATGGTCGCGCGCGGCGCGGCGATGCTCATCGCGGGCGCGAAATCCGTCTTCGGTCTGCCGCAGGGCTTCCGCTACCTCGGCGGCAGCCAGAAGATGGGCGAGCTGAGCACCGCGTGGATTCCCATCACGATCACCCTAGCGATTGCACTCACGTTCGCCGTCGTGCTGAACCACACACGCTTCGGTCGCGCGCTCTTTGCCACCGGCGGCAACCTCATCGGAGCGCGGCTCTCGGGGATTCCCGTGGACCGCGTGCGCGTTCAGGCCTACACGCTCTGCGGCCTGCTCGCGGGTTTTGCGGGCATCATGCTGGCTGCGCGCACCAGCATCGCCGATCCCGCCGGCGCGAGCGGCTACGAGCTGGACGCGATCGCGGCCTGCGTCATCGGCGGCGCCAGCCTGGTCGGCGGCGAGGGCGGCGCGCTGGGCGTCGTCGGCGGCGCGCTGATCATGAACGTGCTCGTCAATTTCTGCAATCTACACGACATCAGCGTCCACTGGCAGCGCGTGCTGGTTGGATCGCTCATCGTCGCGCTTGTATATTACGACAACTTTCGCAAACGGCGGGCAGGCCTGCTCAAGGATGGATAGACCCATGATGCTACGTAGAGTTCTTGTTGCACTGGCGATGGTGAGCGTAGCGTTGATCGGCTGCGGCGGCGAGAAGCCGGGCGACAGCGGCAGCGCGGCCGCGCCCGCCGAGGGTGTCAAGAAGAGACTTACCATTGCCGTCCTGCCCAAGGGCGTTGGGCACCAATTCTGGCTTACCGTACGCGCCGGCGCCGAGGCGGCGGGCAAGGAATTCGACGCCGACATCATCTGGAACGGCCCCGACAAAGAGACCGAAATCGCCAAGCAGATCAATATCGTGCAAGACATGATCAGCCGCAAGGTCGATGCGATTGTGATGGCTGCTTGCGACGAGAACGCGCTGGTCGATGTTGTGAACCAGGCGATGGACGCGAATATTCCGGTGATCATGATCGACTCCGGTGTGAAATCCGACCGGCCCGTCTCCTTCGTGGCGACGGACAACATCGCAGCGGCGAAGTTGGCCGCGGACGCCCTGGCTTACGTCAGTCAAGGCGCGGGCGAGGTCGGCATTATCACCATCGTCCCCGGTGCCGCGACGAGCGAGCAGCGCGAGCAAGGTTTTCGCGAAGGCCTCGCGCGCCACGTGAATATGAAAATTGTCGCGACGCAGCCCTGTGACAGCGACGCCGCCAAGGCGATGTCCGTCACCGAGGACATGCTCACCGCCCATCCGACCCTCACCGCCATTTTCGCCGAGAGCGAACCCGGCGCGGTCGGCGCGGCGCAGGCGCTCGAAGCGGCGAACAAGGCCGGCAAGATCGTGCTCGTCGCCTTCGACGCCTCGGGCGAGCAGATCGCCGCGCTCGAACGCGGCACGATCCACGCCCTGATCGTCCAGAGCCCCTTCAAGATGGGCTACGAAGGCGTCAAGGCCGCCATCGATGCGATCGCCGGCCGCCCGGTCGAAAAACGCATCGACACCGGCGCGACCATCGTCAGCAAAGCCAACCTGCAAACGCCGGAAATCCAGCAACTGCTCAATCCGAAGTGAGAACTGATTGCCCATAGATTACACCGATGGGTACAGATGAACCGCCATTTTCTAGCCACGGATTTTACGGATTAAACGGATCAAGCACACGCTAAGTGCTTTGGCTTGGGACATGTTCAGAAAGCTTTCGGATCGCTGCCCGCTGCCCTTCGTATATCCGTGCCGTGAATTCATACTTCTCAAATCCGTGAAATCCGTTTGATCCGTGGCTAAGCCATTATCGCTTCGGAAATTTGTCCCGTTGCCAGTCGCATGACGGCTTCGGGGGTGGCTTGGGAGCGGGGGAGTTCGCCGGCTAGGCGGCCTTCGTGCATCACGAGGACGCGGTCGCAGAGGCCGAGGACTTCGGGGAGTTCGCTGGAGATCATGAGGATGGCGGCGCCGTTGGTTACTAGGTCGTTCATGAGTTGGTAGATGCTGACTTTAGCGCCGACGTCGATGCCGCGGGTGGGTTCGTCGAAGATAAGTAGGCGGCTTTGGGTGAAGAGCCATTTGGCAAGGACTACTTTTTGCTGGTTGCCGCCACTGAGGTGGACGGCGGCCTGTTCGATGCTGGGGGTTTTGGTGTTGAGGTCGCGGGCGTAGCCTTCGGCGATGCGGCGTTCGTCGTTGCGGCGGATGCGCCAGCGGCCGGGGAGGGCGCGGAGGTTGGCTAGGGTGGTGTTTTCGCGGACGGACATGCCGAGGACTAGGCCTTGTTGTTTGCGGTCTTCGGGGAGGAGGCCGATGCCGGCGGCGATGGCGTCGCGGGGGGACTTGGGCGCGATCTCGGCGCCGTCGAGGTAGAGGCGGCCGCTATCGATCGGATCCGCTCCGAAGATCGCGCGGGCGACTTCCGTGCGGCCGGAGCCGACGAGTCCGGTGAGGCCGACGATCTCGCCGGCGTGGAGGGTGAAGGACACGTTTTCAAAGACGCCGCGGCGGGTGAGGTTTTCGACGCGGAGGCGTTCGGCGCCGGGCGGGACGGCGATTTTGGGGAATTCGTCCTTGAGTTCGCGGCCGACCATGCTGTGGATGAGGGAGTCGCGGTTGACCTCGGCGATGGGGCGCGTGTCGATGCGGCGTCCGTCGCGCAGGACGGTGACGCGATCGCCGATGGCGAAGATCTCGTCGAGCCGATGCGAGATGTAGACAATGCCGAGGCCGCGCGCTCGGAGGTCGCGGATGAGCGCGAAGAGCGCGGCGAGCTCGGTGTCGGTGAGTGTGGCGGAGGGCTCGTCCATGATGAGGACGCGGGCGTCGAGCGCGAGCGCCTTGGCGATCTCGATCATCTGCTGCTCGGCGACGCTGCATTCGCGGACGGGCTTGCGCGGGTCGAGCTTGATGCCGACCTTGGCGAGGAGCGCGGCGGCGTCGCGCTCCAGCGCGCGCCAGTCGATGAGCGGCAGTCCAGCGCGGCGCGGCGCACGGCCGAGGAAGATGTTTTCGGCGACGCTGAGCGCGGGAGCGAGATTGAATTCCTGGTAGATCATGCCGATGCCGCACTGCTGCGCGTGATGGGGCGAGCGTAGGCGCATCGGCGTGCCATTGAGCGAGATGGTGCCCGCGTCGGGCCGTTGTCCGCCGGCGAGGATTTTCATGAGGGTGGATTTGCCCGCGCCGTTTTCGCCGCAGAGGCAATGGACCTCGCCGGGTAGGAGGGAGAAATCGACGCCGTCGAGCGCGGTCACGCCGGGGTAGCGCTTGGCGATGGCGGTGAGTTCTAGGAGCGGCGCGAGGGAGGTTGAGGTAGCGGAGGGCATGCAACAAGAGTAGCAAGAGATTAAGGGCGGTTCACGCGGAGGCGCGGAGAC
>VFKU01000462.1 GCA_009885415.1 Rhodothermota bacterium | reverse complement strand
TCATGCCCGAAATGGACGGCTACGCGATTATAGAAACGATCCGCCGCGAAGCGCCCGGCCTCCCCATCATCGCCATGTCCGCCGTCGCGGGCGAACAACAAATGCAGCGTCCTCTCACCGATCCGGCGTTTTGTTGCGTGACCAAGCCACTCGAACAGCGCGTACTTTTTGATTTGGTCCGGGCGATCCTCGTGCCGCCCCCGCTTCCGGGTCCAAAGAGCGCCGAAGAAGCCGCCCTTTAGATCGCAAACGCCGAGCGTCGGCGGGCCCATCGACATCCTGCTCACACCTGCCACCTGAACAGCTAAGAGGACAATTGTGTCCTGAACAGCCCTGCGCATCCCTAGACAGAACGCACCCGAAATCTCTTCTATAATTCCGCTCAATATTTACCTAACCCAAGTTATGGCAATGACTTACAAAATTAGAGCATCTGCTCACAATTCTGGCACGCACCATGCTCTCGTTAGCGCAAAGGCCGCAAAGGCCACAAAACTCGTTGGGAGGCACCATGAAAAAGACACTGCTCGTTATCGCCCTAGTCGCCACCTTGGGAACCGTCGCCTACGTCTCCGCCGAAGCGGTCGGTTCGCCGGAAAAAGGCATCTTGGTCGGTACCGCAATCGAAATCTCCACCTACGCCACGCAAGGCATGACCGAGAAGGACATTCCTGCGATGGTCAGCCGCTGCGAACAAGGCTTCCCGGTCGGCATCCTCGACGAGGCGACCGGCGAAGTGTGGATCTGCATTTACCGAAACAACGCCCCCGCGTCCGGGCTTGAGACCGGCAATAAGACCTTAGGGTCCTACATGGGCAAGAAAGTCTCGGCGCAGGGTCTCAAATACAAGGCCAAGGGCATCAACGTCATGCGAATCGCCGTCATCAGCGAGTACTAGACTCCGGAACGATCAGCCCTAGGCTGTCAAAAATTGGGAGGTTGAACAATGAGCGCAACAAAACGAATTCTGATGCAAGGCGCGGCGGTGGTCGCGATGGGTGTCTCGGCGGGAACATGGGCCGGCGCGCCGGAACGCCCGACCTTCACAAAGGATGTCTTGCCGATCCTTCAGGAGAATTGCCAGACCTGCCACCGCCCGAGCGGTCTGAACATGTCGGGCATGATCGCGCCGATGTCGCTGATGACCTACGAAGAAGTGCGCCCGTGGGCAAAGTCCATCTCGGGTATCGTGGACACGCGCAAGATGCCTCCGTGGCACGCGGGCGAAAAATTCTATGGCAAGTTCCGCAATGAGCGCGTGCTCACCCAGGATGAAATCCAGACCGTCCGCGCCTGGGTGCAGCAGGGCGCGCCGCGCGGCAACCCGAGCGACGCGCCTGCGCCGATGAAGTTCTCCGAGACGGGTTGGAATTTCGGAAAGCCCGATCTCGTCGTGGATTTCCCGAAGCCTTTCCTGCTCCAGGATGAGGTCGAGGATTTGTACCACAACATCACCGTGCAGTTGACGAAGGACCAACACGGTGAGGACCGGTGGGTGAAGGCAGTAGAGTTCAAGTCGGGCTCCGAAGTCGTCCACCACATCATCGGCTACGCACACCCCAAAGGGGACAAGTCCAACCTCTCGGGCAATGAGGGCGACGTGACCTCCGGCATGATCGGTGGAAATGCCCCCGGCACGGATGTGGCCGCCTATCCCGAGGGCTACGGCGTGCGGCTCCCGGCCGAAGCACGCGTGACCTTCGCCATGCACTACCACAAGGAAGCGGGCCCCGGCACTGCGGTCCAGGACAATTCCCAGATGGGCTTCCAATTCCAGGACGGTCCGGTGACGCATCCGGTCGAGATTTCCACCATCCAGCACGGCGCCTTTGAAATCCCGCCCTTCGCCAATGACTGGAAAGTCGGCGCTTCGCGCACCTTCAAGGAAGACACGTTGTTGCTCTCGATGCTGCCGCACATGCACCTGCGCGGCAAGAGCGGGAAGTACACCGCGTTTTACCCGGACGGCACGAGCGAAGTCCTGCTGGATGTCCCCGCCTATGACTTCAACTGGCAGTCGTCTTACGAGTTGCCCGCGCCGAAAACGCTTCCGGCCGGAACTCGCGTCGAGATGGAGTTGGTCTTCGACAACTCGAAGGAAAACGGCGAGCGCATCGGCTTCGATTCCTCCAAAGCCATCCGTTTCGGCGGACCGACCACCGACGAAATGGATCTCGCGTGGATCACCATCGCCCCGAAAGCACCGGTTGCTCCCAAAGCGGGTGACGCGACCGGCAACGCCGCGGACGAATAGGCCCACCTGCCGCGGCGGGCAATCCGAGAGGATTCCCCGCCGCGGCACGATCGACATCGACGCAAACTCACCCTGACTCCCACGGGACAAAAAATGAATCCGCTCAAGCGATACGCAATCAGCGTTGCATGTTTCCTCGCCGGTCTCGCCGCCGCCGAAGCGCCCATCGCCTCTACGCTGGCGACCGGCGAAGCCGAGCGCCTCGTCGGCGATTGGACGCTCTCCTTCACCACCCCCGGCGGCGCGATGAAGCTCGGACTCACCGTCTCCGATGTCGGCGGATTCGTCGGCGCGACACTCGACTCGTCGCAGCAGCCCGAGCCTCGCGCATTAGAAACCATCAGCAAGACCCCCGAAGGCATCGATTTTCAATTCGAGATGCCCTTCGGCGAACAAAAACTCACCATGCACCTCGTCCTCACTGAGTCGGCGGGAAAGCTCGCGGGCACCCTCAGCGAGCAGAACAAGATTTTCTCCACCGCCGTCACCGGCGAACGCGGCAAGTTTGAAGTGGCCGCCGCGGATCGGGCCAATCCCACCGAAACGCAGCTCAAATTCGGTGAAAAAAAAGTCCGCATCACCTTTGGCAAACTCAGCACGAAGGGCGAGGACTATCCGAAACTCGCGACCGTACCGGACGGCGCCGTGTTCCGTTTCGTGGGTTCACGCGCGACGAAGCTTTTCACCGATGCGGACCTCGCCTTCGGCGACACCGTTGTCAAGGCGGCGAACATCACGCCGAACTATCCCGGCGTATACAGCCTCTGGCTAAAGCGCGCGGGCGACTCGTGGAAGCTGGTGGTGAACAATCAGCCGGACGTGTGGGGCACGCAGCACGATCCGGCCCACGACGTCGCCGAGATCACCCTGCAAGCCTCCGCGCGCACGGTCGGCCAGGAAGAATTCCGCATCACGCTCGACCCCAAGGCCGACGGCGGTGTCGTCCGTCTCGCCTGGGGCGATACCGAATGGAGCACGCCCTTTAACGTCGTGCAGTAACACCCAAATCACGCCTACACGATAGTGGGCCCGGTATTCGCGTCCTCCCACGCGGGTGCCGGGTCCACGATTCTTTTCTTGCGACACACTTGCCCTGAACAATCATGGTTCGCGGTACAACCCGAGTGCCACACCGCATCGAATTCGCAACGAAAAATATGACGATCCTAGTCACTCCGTCCTGGCACGCGCCTTGCCCTGGCTCGTAGCGAACACCGACCTCGTGAGATGATCGCGTATCATTAGGCGAGTGGCCCGGCCACCAGCCAAATAATCGGAGCACACATGCCATCCTTCAAAAAGATTCTTTTCGCGACCGACTTCTCCGATTGCGCCGCGCACGCCCAGGTCTATGCCTTCGCCTTCGCGAAGCGGTTCAAGGCGCAGTTGATCCTCGTGCATGTAGTGGACACGGCCTATCCCTCCTACGCCGGTGTCTACGGTTTCGGCGCGGAAGTGGACCTGCACATCGAAGAGGTAAAGAAGAGCGCGCAAGAGGGCCTCGTCCTTATCGCCGACGCCGCGCGCGCTCAAGGCATCGACGCGCACCCGCACCTGCTTCATGGCCGCTCCGCCGAAGGCATCGTCGACAAGGCCAAGCAGTCCGGCTGCGACCTCCTGATCACCGGCACACACGGCCGCTCAGGCGTGGACCATTTTCTCTTCGGAAGCACGGCCGAGCGCATCGTGCGCCACTCCGAAGTACCGGTCCTCGCGGTGAAGCCCGTCGAGCGTGAATTCGTGCGCGACGGCGGTGCCCTTACGCTCAAACGAGTGCTCTGCCCCTGCGACCTCTCGCCGCTCTCCGAGCAGGCCCTCGCGCTCTCCGCGAACATCTGCCGCGTCTTTGACGCAGAGCTCACACTCCTCCACGTCATCGACAGCCGCATCGAGTACCCCTTGGTCCTGCCCGACGCCAATCTGCCGACGCCCGCCGAATTTCACCGGCGCGCGGTCGAGCGTCTCTCCGCGCTGGCCGAGTCCCTCAACGACATCAAGACCCGCATCGAGGTCGTCACCGGAATTCCACACAAGGCCATCGTCGAAGAAGCCAAGGCCCACAAGATCGACCTCGTCGTCATGACCACCCACGGCCGCGGCGGACTCTCCCGCGCACTCATGGGCTCCACCGCCGAAAAAGTCGTCCGCACCGCACCCGTACCGACGCTCACCGTCCGCCCGGCAAGTTAAATCTGAACAACACCATCGCCGTCATGAGCACTGTCCCGCCCACCAAATCCGCCGCAATACGCACGACCGCCTCACGGGATCGTCCCTGATGCCCCGGTCATTTATCTTCAACCACGCCGGGTGCTCTTAGTTCACAAGGGTTGATCCTTCAGCGCCGTGCGGCCGGTCTGGATATCGGCCTTGATGAAATTCGTTCCGGGGACGGGTGCGCCCGCCTTGCGGCGCATGGTCATGAGTTGGCCGATGTGCGTCAGCGCATCAGCGAGCGGGCCCTGGACCAACTTCAAATCCATCCCGGGCTCCAGCGACACGCCCGCCGCAAGCTTCGCATCAAGCTCGCCGAGCAGCGTATAGAAACGCTCCACCTCACCACGCCACTCCCTCGGCTCGTGCTTCACGCGATCGGTATGCGTCACCGTCGCATACGCAAAAGCGGTGACGTTCGTCATGTGCAGCACCAACTCCCCCGCCGACATCCCGCCCTCCGCCAACCGCAGCTCCTCGAATCCCGCTGGCGCATCGCGCACCGCACGACTCGCGCGAAATGCAATCGCCGCAACGAGATGACGCAGGATGCGGACGGTGTCCGCAGACAAGACTTGCGACTCGGGCATGACGAAACCCTCCCATGACTCTGCACACGATCCGAATATGCGCACCAAGGCTACAATGGCGACTCGGCTAACGCATTGCAACCACGGAGAACACAGAGAAGCACAGGGAAACATGGACAACAATCAGATTACGGGCGCAATTGTTGATTCAGCGATGAAAGTACATACGGCGCTCGGACCAGGCCTTTTGGAGAGCGCCTACGAGGCTTGCATGAAACACGAACTGACCAAGCGCGGCTTCTCAGTCGAATCGCAGAAGGAATTACCAATTCTCTACGACGGAATCACACCTGATGTCAGGTATCGGCTTGACCTGCTGGTAAACGATACTGCAATTGTCGAATTGAAAGCAGTACAGGAAATCACCGACGTCCACCGCGCGCAGATTCTGTCATACTTAAAGCTCGGCAAGAAGCCGTTGGGCCCATTGATGAATTTTCACGTCGTACGCATGAAAGACGGAATCATCCGGTACGCGAATTGACCTCCTTATGAATTACTTCCTCTGTGATCCTCTGTGTCCTCTGTGGTTAAAGCCCCGTCATGGATGACAAGAAACGAAAGAAGAAACAGAAGCGCACCCGCAACGTCGACTGGGCCGCGCACCAAGACACCGCCTACTCGCGCGATTTAAAACGTCATCTGCGTACAAATACGGCCGTCTCGGAACTGGCCCCGCAGCCGGACATCCCCCGCGATTTCACGCCCAACGGCCTGGTAATTTCGCGATCGCGGAAATGGGCCTTCGTGCAGTGGGACGGCCGCGAGGACTTGTGCAAGTTGACCGACGACCTCGCGCAACGCGGGGCCGCCCTCGCGCCGGGCGACCGCGTACTGGTCGAGCGCATCAACGGCGAACTGTGGGTGCGGGCCGTGGCCGCGCGGCGCACGAAACTGAGCCGGCCGGCGATGGACCACTCCGGCGGCGAGGAACAAGTCTTCGCCGCGAACATCGACGTGCTCGTCGTCGTCGCGGCGACAGCGAAACCCGTCTTCCGCGCGGGACTGGTAGATCGCTACCTCATCGCGGCGGAAAACGGCGGCGTGACCCCGATCCTTTGCGTGAACAAGATGGACCTCGCGAACGCAGAACCACCCGAACTCGCGGCCTACCGCGAGATCGGCGTGCACGTCATCACCACCAGCTGCGAGACCGGCCAGGGCATTGCCGAACTGCGCGAAGCGATTCGCGGAAAGATAAGCGTCTTCGTCGGGCATTCCGGCGTGGGCAAATCGTCGCTGTTGAATTCCTTGCAACCGGGGCTCGATCTCGAAACACGCGAAATCAGCGAAGCGACGAAGAAAGGCAAACACACCACGACCACGGCGAAATTGTTCCACCTCGACGGCGACATCCGCATCATCGACACCCCCGGCATCCGCGCGCTGGGCCTCTGGCAAGTGTCGCCGGAAGAAGTGGCGTATTACTTCCCCGAAATCGCCGAGCACGCGGCCAATTGCAAGTTCCGCGATTGCACCCACACCCACGAACCCAAATGCGGCGTCCGCGAGGCCGTCGAGTCCGGCGCAATCTCCCGCCACCGCTTCGCGTCCTTCCAGCGCATCCGTGAAAGCCTGGAGGAGAATTCCTAGTCCCCACCAACCCGTCCAAATGCCGGATCAACATTTAGAGGCTCACTCAGACTTTCAAGAAGAAACTCCCCCTCTTGTCATTCTGAGCGGTAGCGAAGAATCTCCCCGTCGGTCAACAAGAGAAATCGAAACCAACAATCGCGCGATGCGCTGATGAGGCGCTCTTCCCTCAAGCCAGGTGATCGAGAAATACCAACAGCGATTCAACTCCATGTCTGCAATTCAATGATATTGCCTTCCGGATCGCGCACGTAGGCCCACTCGATCTTGCCCTTGCCCGGCACAAAAGACGTGACGACCTCCCCCACCGCCGACCCGCCTGCCGCAAGCACCGCCTCGCGCGCGCGGCCCACGTCGTCGACGCCGAAAGCGATATGCCCGAAGCCGACACGGTTGGGCGTCGAGAGCGGCGCATTTTCTTGCGGGATGTACTGAAATATCTCCAGTGTCGGCCCGTCCTCGTCGAAGCCCGGAAGCCGAAG
>VFKU01000771.1 GCA_009885415.1 Rhodothermota bacterium | reverse complement strand
TTTGTAGTTGCACTCATTGCGCTCGCCACCGGCCTTGGGCTGGGCCTTGCGGCCGCGCCTGCGCTGGGACAAACGGAGAAAACAGGAATGGTCTACGAGCTTCGCAGTTACTATGTGCATCCGGGGAAGGACGCGGACATTCACAAGCGCTTCCGCGAGCATACGATGGCGATCTTCGAAAAACATGGCATGAAGAACATCGGATATTGGTCGCCGGCGGAGCCGAAGGAGGGCGACCCGGCGCTCGTGTATATCGTCGCGCATGCGAGCCGCGCGCAGGCGGACGCGAATTGGAAGGCCTTCAGCGCGGACCCGGAATGGCAGGCGGTGCAGAAAGAATCCGAGTTGGCCGGAAAGATCGTAGCCAAGGTCGAGCGCATGTACCTCAACCCGACCGACTACTCGCAGCTCAAATAGCGCCCCGGAACTCTTTGGACTGCGGGAGCGATAGCTCCCGCTTTGACGAAGCGAGCAAAGCTCGCGGCGATCGCGGTCGGACCTCGCGAATTCTTGCGACGCACGGTCTTTGATTGCGCCCGGGGTTTCGAGCATTTTCGGCAGAGTTGCGGTCGATCGCGCGACGCCGCCAGCTTCGCTGGCTTCACGAAAGCGGGAGCTACCGCCCCGCAGTCCAAAAAGTAAGCGCAATAGGTATCCTTGCTTATCTTCATTTACCTCTGGTCAAAGTCTCCCCCGGCATGAACGTCATCGAAGTCGACGCCCTCGTCAAGCGCTTCGGCGATCTCACCGCCGTCGACGGCGTGTCCTTCGCCGTCGAGTCCGGCGAGATCTTCGGCTTCCTCGGGCCGAACGGGGCGGGCAAGTCGACGACGATCAACATGCTCTCGACGCTGCTGACGCCGAGCGGCGGCAGCGCGCGCGTGGGCGGCTTCGATGTGCAGACGCAGCGGGCAGACGTGCGCCGCTCGATCGGTCTCGTCTTTCAGGATCCCTCGCTCGACGACCGGTTGACGGCCGAAGAAAACCTGCGTTTCCACGCCCGGCTCTACCAGGTGCCGCGCGACGAATACCGCCGGCGCATGGAAGAAGTCTTGCGCCTGGTCGATCTCTGGGACCGCAAAGACGGCATCATCCGCACCTTCTCCGGCGGCATGAAGCGCCGCCTTGAAATCGCGCGCGGGCTGATCCACTACCCGAAGGTGCTCTTCCTGGACGAGCCGACCCTCGGGCTCGAT
>VFKU01000405.1 GCA_009885415.1 Rhodothermota bacterium | reverse complement strand
CATCGCGCTCATCCACCAGGGCGCCCTGCTGTCCGTCGGCACGGTCGATGACTTGTATCGGAAGACCGGCACCGCGCACGTCCACGACGCCTTCCTCGCGCTCGTGGCCGCCGCCGGGGAGCCGGCCGCATGACTTTCCTCATCGTCCGCACGATTCTCTTCAAGGAACTCCTCGACACTTTCCGTGACAAGCGCACCCTCGTGGCGATGATCGGCGTACCCATCCTCCTCTATCCCGCGCTCTTCATCGGCGCGACGCAGGCTGCCCTCGTGCAGCAGTCGCGCATGGAAAAACAGGCCGCGCGCATCGCCCTGCGCGGCGCGGCCACGGAAGTTGTCGGTGCGTGGCTCAAGGACGCCAAAGGCTTCGAACTCGTCCCCGACTCGGGCGACGAGGCCCTCGGCGCGGGGACGCTGGACGCGATCGTGGAATCGCCAGGCGACCTCAGTGCCATCGTGCAGCAGGGCGGTCGCGCCGAGCTCATCATCCGCTACGACAACGCGGAACCCCGCTCGCGCGAGGCCCGCGCCCGGCTCCAAGATGCTTTCGAGCAAACGCACGACCGCCTCGTGGCCGAGCGCGTCAAAGCAGCGGGCTTAGCGGAGACCTTCGCACATCCGCTAAAAGTAAGCGAAAAAAACGTCGCCCCCCCCGCCAAATCCACCGGGTCCATCCTCGGCACCGTACTGCCCCTGATCATGGTCGTCATGCTCGGCGTGGGCGCGTTTTACCCGGCGGTCGATCTCACCGCCGGCGAAAAAGAACGCGGCACCTTCGAGACCCTCCTCTCCACCCCCGCCACCAAACTCGATATCGTCGCAGGAAAATTCCTCGCCGTATTCATGCTCTCCATGCTAACGGGTGCGCTCAACCTCGGTAGCATGCTGGCCACCTTCGCCTTTCAACTCGCGCAAGTATTCAACGCGCAGGCCTCTGAAAAGGTTCAGCGCGTGGTCCTCGAAATTTCACCGCAGTCCGCGCTCATCATCCTCGCCGTCCTCGTGCCGCTCGCCTTCTTCATCTCCGCCCTGATGATGACCGTCGCCCTCATGGCCCGCAGCTTCCGCGAAGCGCAAAATTACGTCTCCCCCTTCTTCCTCGCGATCGTGCTTCCGGCGGGCGTGGTCGCGGTCCCCAGTGTGCAGCTCGACCGCGTCACACAGTTCATCCCGATCACCAACGTCGCCCTGCTCTTCCGCGACCTCCTGATCGGCAGGAGCAACGGCGAAATGGCCTTCTTCGTCTTCATCAGCACCGCCGTCTACGCCATGCTCGCGCTTCTGGTCGCGGTGTGGATGTTCCAGCGCGAAGACGTCGTCCTCTCGCAGGAAAGCCTTGCCCCCCTCACCTTCGATCGCCGCGCGATCTCGCCCAGCGAGGTCCCCACGCCCGGCATTGCGCTCGCCATCTTCGGCCTCGTCATGCTCCTCATTTTCTACGCCGGCAGCGCCCTGCAAACCTGGCGCCTGCACCTCGGCATCGCCCTCACCCAATACGTCGTGATCCTCCTACCGGTCTTGTTCGCACTG
>VFKU01000121.1 GCA_009885415.1 Rhodothermota bacterium | reverse complement strand
GGAGGCGCCGCCGGCCAAGAGCACCGTAGACGCTGCACCGGAGAGCGCCGAAAGCGTGATCAACGCGCCGCTCGAATTTGAGCTCAAGAGCCTTGATCCCGCGCACGCCTATCTCACGGCCCGCGGGCTGAAGCCGGCGACGATCAACGAATTTGGCCTTGGGTATTGCAACCGCGGGCTGATGAAAGACCGCGTAGCTATTCCGCTGCACGATCCGGCCGGGCGGCTCGTCGGTTATGCCGGCCGTCTGGTGGAAGACGCGGAAATCAACGCGGACACGCCAAAGTATTTGCTGCCGGGCACGCGGGTCAAGGACGGAATTCGTCACGAATTCCGCAAGAGCGAGTTCCTTTTCAACGGGCACCGGATCGGCGCCCAACATCCTGACGGGGCAGACAGTCTCGTTGTCGTCGAAGGCTTCTTTGGAGCGATGCGACTGCACCAGGCCGGATTCCCCGCCGTAGCGCTCATGGGCGCTGCGTGCAGCGAAGCGCAAGCGCGCTTGCTGCTGCGCCTCACCCGCGGGCATGGCCGCATCTTCGTGATGCCGGACGGGGATGACGCCGGGACCAAGTGCGCGCTCAGCGTCGTCGATCAGGTCTGCGGGGATCGTATCGTGCGGTGGGTGCGCCTTTCGCACAAACAGGAGCCGGACGCGATGGAAGACGCGTCCGTCGAACACAAGCTCGCAGACTGCGGCTGGTGAATACAAAGAGCGAACGCCTTAAAGCGTTCGCTCTCTTTTTATTGCCAGCAACAAGCGGAAGTCCCACGTTGCTCAGTAGTCTCCCTCCTGCAACCGTGGGGCCGATACAACGGAGCAACGCGTGAAACCCACGATACGCGGCATCGGCCCTTGCTGAGGGCACATATAAAGATGACGCGGCCGGCGAAAATTACTTAAGTCTTTTCAGTCTAACATCAAATCGGAGATCGCGGAACGCGTCGCCTCGTACTGGACTGTGGATAAGCTCGTGAACAAGGGGCTTTGGGCCGCGAGTCCTGACGCGTGGGACTTCGGCGTGACCCAGATCGGACCCAGGGGATTGGCGACCAGTTCGGCGAGCGTCGTCAGCGGTGTATGCGTCTGCACTCCGAATCGCGCCAGTGCTGCGGCCAGGTT
>VFKU01000884.1 GCA_009885415.1 Rhodothermota bacterium | reverse complement strand
GGCGGGTCATGACCCGCCCCACCGGCACGCAGTAGAGGAGTTGTAGACAGAGATGGCGATACCGGCGAACGAGATGCCGAGCCAACCGCGCGTACTGATGCGAAATCAGGACGTGGCGCTGGCGGTGTCTGTGGTCGCCATCCTCATGGTGCTCGTCATCCCGATCCCGACCTGGGCGCTGGATATCCTGCTCTCGCTGAACATTTCGATGTCGATGGTCATCCTGCTCTCGACCATTTACCTGCGGAACGCGGTCGAGTTCGCCGTGTTCCCCTCGCTGCTCCTGATGCTGACCCTCTTCCGGCTCAGCTTGAACGTCGCGGCGACGCGCCTCATCCTGGCGAACGCGGACGCCGGCTCCGTGATCGACGCCTTCGGCAGTTTCGTAACGGCGGGCAGCCCGCTGGTCGGGTTTATCATCTTCTCGATCCTGATCATCATCCAGTTCGTAGTGATCACGCGCGGCGCGGGGCGTATCTCGGAAGTGGCCGCGCGCTTCACCTTGGACGCGATGCCCGGCAAGCAGATGGGCGTCGACGCGGATCTGAACGCGGGTCTCATCACCGAAGCCCAGGCGCGCGTGCGCCGCTCGAAGATCGAGCGCGAGGCGGATTTCTACGGCGCGATGGACGGCGCGACGAAGTTCGTGCGCGGCGACGCGATCGCGGGCATCATCATCACGCTGGTGAACATTATCGGCGGCTTCATCATCGGCGTCGCCATGCGCGGCATGCCCTTCTCGGAGGCGCTCCAAACCTACACCCGGCTCACCGTGGGCGACGGCCTGGTCTCCCAGATCCCCGCGCTGATGATCTCCACCGCGGCGGCGATGATCGTCACGCGGGCCTCCTCGGAGGACGACCTCGGCTACGACCTGACCGAGCAATTGACCCGCTACCCGCGCGCGCTGCTCAGTTCGGCCGCGATGTTGGCCATTATCGGAATCGTGCCGGGTATGCCGACGATTCCCTTCCTCGTCGTCGGCGCGGGCATCGCCGCCTTGGGCCTGCAATCGCAGCGGATGGCGGCGCAACGCCTGGAAACAGCCACGGCGGAGCAGTCGCGCGCGGCCACGCAAGTCGAGACGGCACCCGCGCGGACCGAAGACTACCTCGTCGTCGACCCGCTCAAAATCGAGCTGGGTTTCGGCCTGGTCGCGCTGGCGGACAAGAAGCAGGGCGGCGACCTCCTCACGCGCATCCAGATCCTGCGTCAGCAGATCGCGAGCAAGCACGGCTTCGTCGTGCCCGTGATCCGCATCGTGGACAACATGCGCCTGCGGCCGAACGAGTACCGCGTGCTCTTGCGCGAGTCCGAGATCGCGCGATACGAAATGCCGCCCGACCATTTCCTCGCGATGAACCCGGGGCTCGTGCGCGAAGAGATCGAGGGCGTGCCGACGACGGAGCCGGCCTTCGGCCTGCAAGCAATGTGGGTCGCGCGGCGCGACCGAGACCGCGCGGAAGGCCTCGGCTACACCATCGTCGAGCCGAGCGCGGTGATGGCCACGCACCTGACGGAGCTCATCCTCTCGCACGCGGACGAACTGGTCACGCGCGAAGACGTGCAGGGCCTGCTCGACAACCTCAAGACGACGGCGAAAACGGTGGTCGGCGAGTTGGTGCCGGGTCTCATGTCGCTCGGCGAGTTGCAAAAAGTGATTCACAACCTGTTGCGCGAGCGGGTCTCCGTGCGAAACCTGCAAATCATCCTCGAGACGCTGGCGGACTACGCGGCGCGCACGAAGGACGCCGACATTCTGACGGAGTACGTGCGCCACGCGCTGGCGCGCCAGATTTGCGCCGACTACAAGGACGAGAACGGCGCGCTGCGCGTGGTGACCCTCTCCCCCGCGCTCGAACAAGAGATGAACGACGCGATCCAGAAGGCGGAAGCGGGGCGCTATGTGCCGGTGGACCCGGCGCGCGCCGACGCGATCGCGCAGTCCGCCGCGCGGGCGGTCGAGCCGATGGTGCGCGCGGGCTACGAGGGCATCGTGCTCACCTCGGCGCAAGTGCGGCGATATTTCCGCCGAATCGCGGAAACGCGCGCGCCGAAAATCATCGTCTTGTCCTACAACGAGATCGACCCGGCCGTACGCCTGAAAAATGAAGGTTCAGTAGCGCTATGATCAATAAAACTCCCATAGCTCCCATGCTTCCCATAATTCCCATACGTCCATCCCACCCGATGCGCTATGATAAAGGCCACGGGGGAACCGGCTGAACCATGCGCCAACGCTTCCACAAATTTCGCGCCGCAACGCTGGACGAGGCGTATCTCGCCATGCGCGACAAGCTCGGCGACGAGGCGATCGTCGTGCGCACCGCGACCGTACCGCACGGCGGCTGGCTCGGGCGCGTGCTCGGGCAGAAGGCCGTCGAGGTGACCGCCTCCGTGACCGTCGAGGACGACGCCCCCTCCCGCTCTCGCCCGCTCAGCCCCGCTGAGAAAAAATACCGTACAGGCGCCTCGCGCCCCGCGGTCGCGCCCTCCACCCTGGCCTCGCCCGCGACCGCCTCGGCGGGCGTCGGCAGCGAGGAGCGCGTCCGCGAGACGGTCGACTTTTTCCGCAAGGTAGTGACGCAAGCCCAGCAGCGCGCGGGCATTCCCACCGCCAACCGCGCACGCGCGGCGACGGCCCCCACCGGCGCGCCCACGCCGCCGATGGTGCAGGGCAATGCGGCCCCGGCCGAAGTGATCCCCTTTGAACCCCTCGTGCGCCCGGCGCCCGCGCCGCTCACGCCCGACGACATCCGCCACGACTTGACCGAGATGCGCGAGATGCTCGGCGTGCTCTCGGCGGAAATGCCGGGCGCGGGACTCTCGGCGGAGTTCGTACCGCATTACCAGATGTTGCTCAAGCAGGGCGTCTCGCGCAAACGCGCAGCGGCGCTGGTGCAAGCGGCGTCGAGCCGGGGCGACCTGCGCGCATTTCGCGATCCGCGCATCTTCCGCGAACGCCTCAAGATGGAAATCCGCCGCCACGTGAATGTGACCGGCGGCGTTGCGCTTGAATCGGGTAAACGCAAAGTCGTCGCCTTCGTCGGCGCGACCGGTGTCGGCAAGACGACGAACCTCGCCAAGCTCGCCGCGCTCTATGCCGTGCAAGAGCACGCGCGCGTCGGCGTAATCACTACGGACACCTACCGCGTCGCCGCGACGGACCAGCTCCAGGTCTACGCGAACATCATCGACCTCGAAATGAAAGTCGTGCACAATGCGGCGGAAATGCGGGCGGCCTTGAAAGCCTTCGCGGACCGCGACCTGGTGCTGATCGACACCGCGGGCGGCAGCCCCTTTAATCGTGAGCAAATGACGGAGGTGCGCGCCCTGATCGAAGCGGCGCAGCCCGACGAAGTGCATTTGCTGGTCAGCGCCAATGTCGCGCTCGAAGACCTGCGCGAGGTCGTGACGCATTTCTCGATCCTGAAGCCGACTGCGCTATTCTTTACGAAGTTGGACGAAACGCGCCGTTACGGGCAGTTGTTCTGCCTGGCGGCCGAGGCCGGCCTGCCGCTGAGTTATTTCAGCGTGGGTCAAAACGTGCCCGACGACATTTTGCCCGTGAGCGGCGGTACGGTGGCGAAACTCGTCGTGGAGGGTGAGGACGATCTTGGCGGAACAAGCGCAAAATCTTCGTGAGTTCGTCCGGAAGAACCAGGGCCTGGCGCGCGTCATCGCCGTCACCAGCGGCAAGGGCGGCGTGGGCAAGACGAACACGAGCGTCAATCTATCGATCGCACTGGCGCAAAAAGGCCAGAAGGTCGTGTTGCTCGACGCCGATCTTGGGTTGGCGAACGTCGAGGTCCTGCTCGGCCTCAACTCGCTCTATAACTTGCAGCACGTGATCACCGGCGAGCGCACGATGGCACAGATACTGGTCGAAGGTCCCGGCGGCGTCGCCGTCGTGCCCGGCACCTCCGGCCTCGCGCGCCTGGCCGACCTCAGCGAGACCGGCCGCCAAAACGTCATGGCCGGCCTGAAACAAATGCAGGAGCGCGCCGACTTTGTCGTGATCGACACGATGGCCGGTATCGGCAAAAGCGCGACCTCGTTTGTCCTCGCGGCGGACGAAGTATTGCTCGTGTGCGCGCCGGAGCCAAGCTCGATCGTAGACGCCTACGCAATGATGAAGACCATCTATCAGAAACGCGACGACGCGATCGTCCGCCTGATCGCGAACATGGTCATGAACAAAAACCAGGCCTCGCTGGTCTATTCAAAACTCTCCGGCGCGGCGCAGCAATACCTCGGGCGAAAGCTGAGCTATCTCGGCATGATCCCGCGCGACCCACACGTCTCACAGGCGGTCATGCAGAGCCACCCCTTCGTCCTGCGCTATCCCGCGAGCCCGGCCGCCAAGAGTATCCTCGACATCGCCGACCGCCTCATCACCCAACGCGCGGCCTCGCCCGGCACCGAGAGCTTCCTGCGCCGCTTCGCGCAGACCCTCGGCCTGGGCGGAAGTGTGCAATCGGCGTGAAAGCGGCGCGCGCGTTTTGGTGGCATGGGCTTCCAGCCCATGCGCTTGGGCAAGATGCCCAAGCCACCGGGAACGGCCCTTCATGCGCCGACTAAACCTCGGCTGCGGCCGCGACTACCGCCCCGGCTGGATCAACGTCGATTTCAACCGCACCGTCCGCGCGGACGTCTACTCCACCTTCATCGAGGGCCTGCCCTTCGCGGACAACTCCGTCGATCTCGTCGTCCTCGATAACGTCCTCGAACACGTGAAGCGCGAACGCTACTTCGAGT
>VFKU01000662.1 GCA_009885415.1 Rhodothermota bacterium | reverse complement strand
GGGCGGGCGCGTCGCTGCGGTCTATTCCACCGACGAAGGCAAGACCTGGTCCGCGCCGAGCGTTGTCTACGACGGCCCGAACGACGACCGAGACGCCTCCATCGTCCAGCTCGCAGACGGCCGCCTGCTCTGCAATTTCTTTTCGCTTGAATCTAACGGCAAGGGCGGATACACCGGCCTCGGTTCCTGGCTGGTCGAATCTTCCGACACCGGCAAGACCTGGTCGGAGGCACGCCGGATTGTCGCCGACTACTACTGCAGCTCCCCCATCCGCGAACTGAAGGACGGCACGCTCGCCCTGGGCCTCTACCGCGAGAATGACGCCGACGCGAACGGCGCCGTCCTCCTCTCGAAGGACCACGGCGCGACGTGGAGCGCGACGATAGATATAGACAACGGCGGCCTCCGCCTCGACGCCGAGACCGACCTCATCGAATTGAAGGACGGCCGCCTCTACGCCGCGCAACGCACGTCCAAAGAAAATATGCGCTATTCCATCTCCACCGATCACGGCCAGACCTGGTCCGTCTCCAAAGCCATCGGCTTCCCCGGCCACAGCCCCTACCTCCACCGCGCGCCCGGCGGCATCCTCCTCCTCGCGCATCGCCTCCCGCAGACCAGCCTGCACTACTCCCTCGACGACGCCGCCACCTGGAGCGACGCCGTCCTCGTCGACGACCTCATCGGCGCCTACCCCAGCATGGTCACACTCAAAGACGGCAGCGTCCTCATCGTCTACTACGAAGAAGGCGAGGGGTCGAATATTCGCGCGAGAAAATTCCTAGCCACCCCCGGCGGCATCCAATGGCTCCCCTGGTAGGGCGGGTCATGACCGCCCTACCAGGGGACAGGATTTGCAGGATTAACAAGATTTCAATCTCTGAAAAATAATCTTGTTAATCCTATAAATCCTGTCCAGAATGATCTTTTCTTCCTTCCCTTGGCCGGCGGATCCAAACCACGGAGTCAATCTTCCATGAATCTTTCCCGTCTCGCTTTCATCTTTTCCGTATTGCTCTCCACTGTGGCCGTCGCCGAGCCCATGCGACTCTTCGTATCGCCCACCGGCAACGACACATGGTCCGGCACGCTCTCCGAACCAAGTCCTACGAAGACCGACGGTCCGCTCGCAACCGTCGCCGCCGCGCGCGACAAACTCCGCGCGCTAAAACAGCAAGGCGGCCTACCCGAGGGCGCGGTCGTCACGATCGCCAACGGCGTGTATCGCATCGAGTCGCCGATCGTCTTCACTCCCGAAGACTCCGGTGCGCTGAACGCGCCCATTGTTTACAAGAATGCGGATGGCGCGTCGCCCATCATCTCCGGTGGCCGCGCGATTTCCGGCTGGCGCCGCGAGGGAGAGCTCTGGGCCGCCGACCTCCCCGCCGCGCGCGAAGGCGCGTGGAGCTTCGGCTCGCTTTGGGTCAACGGCGAACGCCGCCAGCCGGCGCGCACGCCGAACGCCGCGCATCCCTGGGGCGATGAACCCACCGATGCCGACACCTTCAACATGGCCTCCCCCTTCGAAGAAACGAACCCGGCCGACGGCCAGAAAGCGCGCAGCGGTACGAAATTCGTCTACCGCGAGGGCGACCTCCAGGCGTGGCCCGACCTCGACGGCGCGCTCGTCACCATCTATCACTCCTGGGAAACTTCGATCATGCGCGTGAAGAATCTCGATACCGCGAACCGCGTCGTCGAGTTCACCGGGGGCGCCGCCTGGGCCTACGGCCAGTGGCAACCAGATCAGCGCTACTACATCGAGGGCATCCGCACGGCGCTCGACCAGCCCGGCGAGTGGTACCTCGATCGCAAGGCCGGAAAACTCTACTACTGGCCCATGTCCGGCGAATCGCCGGACACCGCCGAAGTCGTCGCGCCCGTCGCCAAACAACTCCTCGTCCTGCAAGGCGACGCCTCCGCCGGCAAATTCGTCGAGCACCTGCGCTTCGAGGGCCTCCGCTTCGAGCACACCGACTATGCCATCGAGCCGCAGGGGCATAGCGACCCCCAAGCCGCGCACTCCGTCAACGCGGCCGTCGAAACCGCTGCCGCGCGGCGCTGCACCTTCGAGCGTTGCACCGTACAGCACGTCGCGAACTACGGCGTGTGGTTTCGCGCGGGTTCGCAGCACAACGCGCTGCGCCAGTGCGAAGTTTTCGATCTTGGCGCGGGTGGCGTGCGCATTGGAGAGACGAGCGACCCGGCGACGCCGGATGCTGCGGCGGGGCACAATGTCGTGGACAACTGCTTCATCCAGGACGGCGGCCGCATCTTCCGCGGCGCGGTGGGTGTGTGGATCGGCCGCAGTTCCTTCAACCAAGTCATGCACAACGAAATTTGCGACTTCCGCTACACCGGCGTCTCCGTCGGCTGGTCCTGGGGCTACGACCCCTCCAGCGCCCACCACAACCGCATCGAACTCAACCACATCCATCACATCGGCCGCGGACAGCTCAACGACATGGGCGGCATCTACACGCTCGGCGTCTCGCCCGGCACCGCGCTCATCGGCAATGTCATCCACGACGTATCGAGCCACCCCAAACTCTACGGCGGCTGGGGGCTCTACACCGACGAAGGATCGAGCCACATCCAGCTCCGCAACAACCTCGTCTACAAGGTCCGCACCGGCAGCTTTCACCAGCACTACGGCCAGGACAACTGGGTCGTCAACAACATCCTGGCATACTCCGAGACGCCGCAGATCGTCCGCTCGCGCGAGGAGGATCACAACTCCTTCATCTTCGAGCGCAACATCGTCCTCTTCGACAACGGAAACCTTCTCGGCAGCACCTGGAAAAATGGAAATTGGATCATCGACCACAATCTCTACTGGGACACCAGCGGCAAAGCCCTCGAATTCTCCGGCCGCACCCTTGAACAGTGGCGCGCCGAGGGCCACGACCTCCACAGCCTCGTCGCCGATCCAAAGTTAGCCAACCCCGCTGCGCGCGACTTCCACCTCGCGCCCGACTCCCCCGCGCTGTCTCTGGGCTTCCAGCCCTTCGACTATTCGAAGGCAGGGCTATACGGCGAGGCAGAATGGAAATCTAAGGCCAGAAAATAAGTTGCAGCTTATATTTTTTAAGGCTATAATCCTATAATGTGGGAAGTTGAATATACCAATGAATTCGAGGATTGGTGGGCTTCCTTGAACGCTGATGAGCAGAAACACATTACCCTTGGTGTACGGCTTCTTGAAGAAAAAGGAACGGGTCTATCTTTCCCCCATTCATCGGGCGTTTTCGGTTCGAGACATCATCATATGCGCGAACTGAGGATTCAGCATGAAGGTAAGCCGTACCGGGTGTTTTACGCATTCGACCCGCGGCGCGTTGCGATTCTGCTTATGGGTGGTGACAAGACCGGCAATGATCGCTGGTACAAAGAGTTTGTACCCATCGCCGATCGGCTCTATGACGACCATCTGGAACAACTGAGGAAGGAGGGTTGGAACTAATGGCCAAGCCGTTTAGCGAACTCCGAAAGAAATTGCCATTGGAATCGCAACGATGGATCGAGGAAAAAGTTCAGGAGACGCTGAAGGAGATTCGTCTGACTGAATTGCGCGAAGTCTTAGGCAAAACTCAGCGCGAGATCGCCGAAAAGCTGGGCGTAAGCCAGGCCGCGATCTCACAGTTTGAGCACCAACCTGACATGCTTCTGAAAACGCTCGAGAAATACGTCGAGGCGATGGGCGCCAAACTCGTTATCACGGCGCGCTTCCCGGAAGGCGATGTCGTGCTGGATATCGAAGAGAAGTAGCGACGATGTCCCTCGCTAAATCTTGATGAAAACCTTCCGTCGATACAGCCAAAAGCACATGTACCAGAGCATCCCCCACACCAGCCCCGCGATGATCATCTTCGAGTAAACGTCATCCATCTTCGTCAACGACAGCGCCGCCGGCGCGAAAGGCTTGACGATGCGATACAGGAAGTCCGTGCCGTTGAGTTCCGCGAATAGATAGATAAACAGCGAGTTCATGCCGACGACGCTCAGAAACATGAGCGGCTTCCGGAGCTTGAAGACGTCCGCGATTAGGTACGAAATGCCCAGCCCGATGAGGCACCAGCCGCCCGACATGACGACGAAGGAACTGGTGGCGATCCGCTTGATCATCGGCGTCACCAAATCCAGCCCGTAGCCCGCCGCGACGGCCGCTGCGCCCGCGCCAAGCAAAATCGCCAACTTCGCCCCCGCGTTCTTCTGGCTCATCAACAACTGGCCCGCGAGCACGCCCCAGATCGTGTGCGCCGCCGTCGGAATCGCGTTGAACGACACCCAGTGCCCGCCCGAAAGCTCGCCCGCGATCATCATGTCCACCCACGCGCCGAAATTGTGATCCGGCTCAAAGGGTTGTTTATATCCCTCCACCCAAAAGAAGCGATAGAGCAGCTCCGTGCCTAACAGCAGCGCGAAGGAAAAGCCCGCCTGCGTGTACCACTTCCGGTTCATCACCACGAACGCCAGCAGATAGGTCACGCTCAACTGCGCGAGCACATTTTGGAATCGAAAAGTAATCTTCCCCGGCCCGATGCAATACAGGCCCCACCCGAGCAACAAGAGCACCAACGCGCGCTTGAGAACGTGCGCCGCGATGCGCGGATAGCTGTCGCCCTTGCGCAGCCGCGCCTGCACCGCAAAGGGCAGCGACACCCCGACTATAAACATAAAGAAGGGCTGGATGAGGTCCCAAAAGTGCAGCCCATGCCACTCGTGGTGGTGGAGTTGGAGGCCGATCGCGCGCACCCACGACCCGTCGAACATGGCGTTCGTCATCAACGAGTAAATGCCCGTGCCCTCGGCGATGAGCAGGAACATGGTGAAGCCGCGAAACACATCGAGCGACGCCAGCCGCTCCGGCTGCGCCTCAGCGCCCGGCGAGTTCGTGGACCGTTCCAATGATGGTCTCCTCGATGGTGGGCGCCCAGGGCGCGTACAGCCCATAGTAGATGTTCGAAATGTCCGGCTCGTAGCCGCCCTCGCGCAGCACGCGCAGCGAGGGGATATACGCCATCACGTCGTTCGCATACCCAATCACAAAAGTCTTCTCCGCGCCGAACTCGTGCTTGAGCCGCAGCGCGTAATCCACCACCACCTCGCCGCCCAGCGCGATGAGGTGCAGGCCCTCGCCGAATTGCCAGACTTGCACGGGGTAGGGCTTCGAGTCGGCCAGGGCGCCCTTCGCGTCCCACTCCGCCAATAGGCGCTTCGCGCGGCGCTGTATATATACGTCAGGGTCGGCCAACTGCGCTTCCAATTTTTCGCGCGAGGGCGGCGCCGAGAGCGCGAGCGCGACTTCGCGGAACTGGCCGCGAATCGGCCCGTCGAGACCTCGCCCCGGCTCGCGCATCGCGCGCGCGACCGCCCCGCCGAGTTCGTTCCCATGCTGACGCGCCAGATCCAGTGTCCGCCGAGGATTTGGGTTCGCGTCGCCGCCGCAACCCGACACGAACAGCGCCGTGGTCCCTGGCGACGCCCCCTCGATGTGCGCCTGCGCGAAGCCGGCATAGTCGCCGCAGAATTGCTGAAAGTCGAGTGTCGTGTTGTGGCAGGCGTAGCCGAAAAGCACCGCCTTCACCGATCCGTCCGCGCGCCGCGCCACGATCATCGGCACGCTCCTGTCCACCGGACCGATCGGATTCACGCCGAGCACAACACCGCCCAGCGTGTACTGTCGCCGGTTCACCGCGAAGCCTGCCTCGCTCTGCGTCCACTCCAGCGTCGCCTCGCCGAGATCGGCCACGGCCCGCGCCACCGCCTCCGCCATCTTGCCCGGCAGCGCCTCCGTATACTCACTCACGCGGCGCGCCTGCTCCGCGTCCAGGTCAAACATCACCTCAAGATTTCCGCCCAACGCCGGCCCGCAATGCGTGTGACTCGCGGTCACCATCAGCCGCTCGCGCGGAATCCCGAATTTCTCGTTCACGAGCCGCGCCGTCTCGTCGCTCAGCGCCTTCGTCATCCCGATGAGGTCCGTCGTCACGATGGCCGACTTCGCGCCGCTCGCATCTTCGAAAACGATCGCCTTGGCGTGCAGATCATGAATCTTCCCCGACGACGGCGCCTTGCGCGAAGCGTACCCGGACATCCACATGTCCTGCTCCGGCGTGATGACGACCGTCCCCGCGCCGGCCTTCCACTCGCCCGCCGCCCGCGCCGGCGATGAACCTACCGCACATAAAACAATTAACGCCGCATTGATCATCGTTCGATTCATGTCCACGCCCTCAATTCAATCTGACTCGGCCGCCGCATCTTACCAGATGCCCGCGAGGTGCATCGGCCCTCGCCCGCGCGTACAATCGGAGCTCCTCGGCGGTCTAACTTCGCCGAACACACGGAGACGATTCCATGCGACTGACGATCTCGGCCACGCTTGTAGTCCTCGCGTTCTTCGCGCAATCGGCGTCCGCTCAGCCGATAGCCTCCCCACTCGTCAATCCCGTGACCGTCGCTGATGACCAGCGCATCGAGACCTGGCACGACAAGACGATTCTCGTCTTCACGCCGCACCCTGACGACGACACCTTTTCCAGTGGCGGCACGATGGCGCGCCTCGCGGCGAACGGCAACAAAGTCATCATCGTCATCTACACCAACGACAACAAGGGATCGAAGGACCTCGAAATGACCCGCGAGCGCCTCGCGCAAATCCGCCGGGCCGAAGAAGAAAAGGCCTGCGGCCTTCTCGGCATCCCGAAGGAAAACATCCACTGGCTCGGCTACGAGGACGGCGACCTCGAATACGCCGACCCGCGCGTGCTGCGCGGCGAGGCCTGCCGCTTCATCAAGATGTATCGGCCCGACGCGATCCTCAGCCCCGACCCCGGCACGAAGTGGGTCCAGTGGCACAAGACCGATCACCGCATGGCCGCGAACATCACGCAGGACGCCTTCATCGCCGCCGAGTGGCACCTCTACTATCCGCAGCACCTGCTCGACGAGGGCCTGCAACCCTACTCCGTCCCCGTCGTCTATTATTTCTACAGCCAGGAGCCAAACTACGAAGTCGACATCACTACGCAATTCGATGCGAAAATTCAGGCCTCGGCCGCGCACGTCAGCCAATTCGAACCGTCCAACTCCAAGTACACGCCCGACATGCCGCCGGCCACCTACAATATGATCAAAACCGGCTTCAGCGGCTATCACAAAGTAAAAGACAAATACGTCGAACGCTTCCGCCGCGCCGAAGCCCCATAACTCTTCGGACCTTCTTTGGACTGCGGGAGCGATAGCTCCCGCTTTACCAAGCCCAGCAACGCTGGGCGGCGCCACACAGGAATCCCCGCGTTCTTCGCACGCCTTCTCTTAAAACCGGGTATACTCGCCCCTCTACCCAATTCCAATCTAGGAGATCCCCGATGGACCGCCGCCACTTCATCCTCATCGCCGCCCAAGGCCTCCTCGCCAGCGCCGCCACCGCTCAAGAAAAAAGCTTTCTCCAAAAGCTCGGCCTGAAAAATTCCTCCGCCGGCGCTCTCAGCGAAAGCACGATCGGCGACGGACTCAAAGAAGCCCTTGCCACAGGCATCGCCCGCGCCGTCGAACTCGCCGGAAAAAACGACGGCTACTTCAAAAACGAAAAAATAAAAATCCCCGCACCGAAATCCTTCCAGCGCATCGACAAACCCCTGCGCCTTGCCGGGTACGGCCCCCAGATCGACGAATTCGTGCTCAGCATGAACCGCGCCGCAGAAAAAGCCGCGCCCATCGCCAAGGACATCTTCGTCAAGGCGATCACGGATATGAGC
Source organism: Rhodothermota bacterium (assembly GCA_009885415.1). Classification (GTDB taxonomy): domain Bacteria; phylum Hydrogenedentota; class Hydrogenedentia; order Hydrogenedentales; genus VFKU01. The sequence continues at coordinate 1,995 of VFKU01000662.1, read as the reverse complement.
ATCACCGACGCCAAGCAGGTCCTCCACGGCGGCGACACCGCGGCGACCGACTACCTCAACAAACATACGCGCGATCGGCTGACCGAGGCCTTCCTGCCGCCGGTGAAAGAGACTATGGGCCAGTACGACGTCATGAAAAAATACAACGCGGTCATGGAACAATCCGCGTCGCTTCCCTTCTTGAAATCCCGCGGCGAAGACAGCCTCGAGAAATACACTGTCGGCAAGGCGCTCGACGGCCTGTTCTACTTGCTCGGACAAGAAGAAAAACGGATCCGCCAAGACCCCGCCGCGCGCGCGACAGATCTGCTCAAGAAAGTCTTCAAGTAACTGTGGTACGGGCCGTACTATTTACGCGGCCGCCTCCTCGATCTCGATGGTGTTCGAGCGCGGCAACTTGAGCGACACCAGGAGCGCGCTCAGAACAAAGACCGCCCCATACGCCAGCGCCGTACGGCCGGCGTCCACCGTCGCCCGATTGCTCAGCGCGGTCAATTCATCCTTCACCGGCTGCGAAAGCCTCGATTGACTGATCGCGTCCGCACCCCCGAATTCGATCGCCGAGGTCCGCTTCTCCACCGCCTTTGAAATGGGCGCTTTCATGGCCGCCGGAATCGCGTCGCTCGCGGCGATCCCGCTCACGAGGTTCGCCGAAAGCGACGAAATCATGATCGCGCCCAAAATCGCGGAACCGAGTGCCGAGCCGGTCAGGCGCATCGACGTGTTCACACCCGAGGCCTCGCCCGTCTCCTCCGCTCTCACCGACGAGAGCGAGAGATTGCTCGTCTGCGCGATCATCAGCCCCATCCCGACTCCGAACAGCACCATCCCCGGCGCGAGGTCCCACGGCGACGCGCCCAGGTGAAGGCTGTGCCGCATCACGAGGAAACCCGCGGCATCCACCACAATGCCGCACTGAATAATGTGCCGCGGTGCGACGTGCCGGCTCAGCACCGCCGAAAACGGCGCCGCCACGAGAATCGCCGCAGTCAGCGGAATCAGCGCGAAGCCCGTCTGAATCGGGTCGAGCTTAAGTACGGCTTGCAAGTACACCGGGATCGAAAAGCTGAGCCCCGCCTGGCCCAGAGCGATGATCGCGGAGATCGAAGTCCCGGTGACGAACAGGCTGTTGCGAAAAAGTTTTAGCGAGACCAGCGGCGCACGCCCGGTCTGCTGCAGGCGGTGCTGCCACAGCGCGAAGAGCGCCAGCACGGCCACGCCCACCGATACGGACAGAGGCGTCGCGGAAAGACCTCCGAAGTGCAGCACGTTTCCAAGCACGCTGAAGGCCTGCTTTTCGTATAGCCAACCGTAGGTCGAGGCTTCAATGAATCCAAACACGATGCAAAAGAGCCCCGAGGCCGAAAGCACGACACCGACATAGTCGAGCTTCCGATTTCGCTGGGTGTCGCGCGTCTCCTGAATGAGGCGCGAGCCCAGGACCAGCACGATCACCACGAAGACGTTAATCCGAAACGCCCAGCGCCAACTGTAATTCGTCGTCAGCCATCCGCCCACGAGCGGGCCGAGCGCAGCGGCCGCGGCCGCGATCGCGCCCCACACGCCGAAGGCGAGCCTGCGATCGTGGCCTTGGTAGCTCGTGCGTAGCAGCGTTGCGGTGGCTGGAAGCATCAGCGCGGCTCCGCCGCCGGCGATGATCGCCTCGCCGAAGATCATCATGTTGATGTTCGTGCTGATAGACGTGATGAAAGAGCCTATGGCAAAGATGATCGCCCCGACCACGAACATTTTCTTCCGTCCGAATATGTCGCCCAGCCGCCCCCCGGTGATCGTGAACGACGCCAGCATCAAGGAATACGCGGTGACGACCCACTGGAACTTCTGCAAGGTTGTATGGAGTTCGGTGATGATCTTCTGCATCGTCACGTTCAGAATCGTCGTGTCGAGCAGCATGATCACCAGCGCCAGGCTCATCACGAACAGCGGCACCCACTTGCGGAACGCACCGACGGGCCTTGGCTCGGCCAGCGGCAT
>VFKU01000333.1 GCA_009885415.1 Rhodothermota bacterium | reverse complement strand
CGGCACTGCGTTCACATCGAGGCAGGCCGCGGCGGTCGCCTGCCAGGTGAAACCCGGCACGATGACTTCGTCGTAGGCGCCGATCCCCAGCGCCTCGAGCGCGATCTGGATCGCGATCGTCCCGTTGGCGCAGCACAAGCCGTGCGCGGCGCGCAGGTACTTCGTATATTTCTTGGCGAAGTCCCACTCGTGGGGGCCGTCGTAGGACCAGGCGTTCGAGCGTGTAATGTCCGCCAGGCGCTTCGCGTCGGCGGCGTCGCTGATGGGCCAGCGCGGCCATGCCTTCGTCTTCGACCGCACCGCTTTGCCGCCGTGTATCGCAAGCTTGCTCACAAATTATTTCCCTTCCGTTGTCGCCGCGCCGCGCGCCGCCGTGCGAAAAGCGTCCAGCAGGCCCAGCTTGATTTTGTGCCCCGCGCGGTCGCCCGTCGCGGCGTCGATCACGTCGATATCCATCGATTCGCCGCGCCGATGGTAAAACACCCAATAGGGCCAGCGCAAAAGCTCGACCGGCCCCGATTCGCCGAGTTGGGCCGTCGGACTCTTCCGCCGGCGCCGAAGCATGGCCGTGACCAACGACGCGCGCGCGATCCGCTCGGCTTCCTGCGCCGTCAAACGCGGCGCAAAGCCTTCGCCCGGCGTCTCTCCGGACACGATCGCCTCCGGCATGGCAAAGATCGCGAATGCCCCGCTCAGTCCGTCGACGCTGCACTGAAAATCGGCCGCGGCCCGGCGCTCGAGAATCGGAATTGTGACGATATAGACGGGAAGCCAGACGCACTCGGCTTTCAGCGGGATGGCCGCGCCGCGCAGCCTCGACAGGACGCCCCGCCACCACCCTCGAGAGGAGACAGCGCGCGCTGTGGGCTCGTCCACCGCCGCGCGGACGTAACGCATAAAATCGGCCTCAGCCGAGATGCTTCCGCATCCAGCGGCCGCGCCAGATCATGAGCGCGCCGATGATGAAAATTATGAAGGCGGCGGCGAAGTTCACCACGCCTTGGACCCAACCGTCGGCGTAAAGCGTGCCCACGAAGACCGGCAGCGCAAGCACCACCAAGAAAGTTCCCAGCGCCCAGAGCGTCTCGGCGTCGCGCTGCGTGTGCTCGCTGCCCATCGGTTTTTCGCTCATGCGGCCTCCTCAAAACACCAAGTAGACGATGATGTGCGGAAGCATGCACAGGACCGTCCAGACGCGCAGGTCCGTGTACCACTTCGTGTTTGGCCGGTCGACGTTCACGTACTCGACGCGAAGCGTCCACACCCAGATCATGGCGCCGATGAACAGCGAAAGCGCCAAGACCCGCGCCCAGGGCATGTATACCGGCTGCAACCACCCATCGATCGGCTGAAATACGGACTTGAGCGCGGGGCCGAACACCGCCGTGGCCCACTCGGCGAACTGCGCCTGCCACCGGTCAAACTTATCGCCCAACCCGTTCATCAGTCTTCGCTCCGCGTCTGCAAGACCCGCTGAATTTCGCCGTCCTTCATCACCTGGCCGAAGACCAGCCCGCGGATTTTCTCCTCGGGTTCGGCCGGCGTAATCAGGCTGACAATGATCGTCACCGCCAGCGAAAAGACGAAGGACCACCACGACACGAAGAGGAAGGGATCATCGCTCGGAAACAGCCCATCGACGTTGTTCAAGATCGTCGTGAAACAAACTCCCAGGATTAGGCCGGCAAGCCCGCCCCACTGCGTCGCCCGCTTCCACATGATGCCCAGCAAGAGGATCGCAAACACGGGACCCTGGAACATGCTCAGCGCCGTTTGCAGGAACACATACAGGCTCTCGTTGTCGCCGATCCACTCCGCGAGCGCCGCGGCGAGTATTACAAAGGCCACTGTGAACCCGCGGCCCGCGTTGAGCACGTGCCGCTGCGAAAGCTCGCGGCGCTTGATCAGCCTGTAGGGCAGGCCGTACAAGTCCGTCGTCCAGATCGTGCATGCCGAGTTCAGCGCGGAAGACATGGTCGCCATCAGCGCCGCGAACATCGCCGCAAACATCAGCCCGCGCAGGCCCGGCGGCAGCAACATCCGCATCAGCCCGGGCACGGCGTCGTCGCCGGACTCGATGTCCGGCAGGAGCACGACGGCGCACAATCCCGGAAACGCGACCATCAGCGGGATGAAGGATTTCAGGAATCCGGCGAAGAGCATTCCGCTCTTCGCGTGCCACTCCGAGCGCGCGCCGAAGGCGCGTTGCACGACCGACTGATTGCCCGACATGTAGGCCGTCGACATGACGATGCCCAGCCCGAACACGATTCCCGTCCAGGGAAAGGCGGTGCTCGTGCTGTGCGGCAACAGGATGGTGAAGTGATTCTGGAAGCCGCGCAGGCTCGCTTCGACGGAGTTGCCTTCACCCGCCGGAAGCGCCGCAGTCAACACCTTTTCCAGTTTGACCTCAGACTCGCGCCAGGCTTGCTCGCGATCGGCCACGGACATCTCCGGCGTGACCAGTGGGTCGTCGAAACGAAGTGCGAATTCGTGCGGCCCCGCGGCCGCCGGGTCGCCGTACTGGGTCACGGATTTCAGCGTGAATCCTCCGCCCGCGGCGGCGGACCGGATCCAGGCTTCGTCCACGGGCGCCGTCGAGGTCACGGTGACGACGGCCTTGGGCGGCATCCCGCGCACTTTGTCGACTAGTCCCGGCCCGACTTCGTAGAGCGCGAGGATCACCAGTGCAATGCCGCCCACATACATGAGAATCATCTGCACCACGTCGGTCATCACTTCGGCGGTGAGTCCGCCGGAGAAGGTATAGATGCCCACAATGATCGCAATCGCCCACACGGAGGCGTACACATTCCAACCGAGGACGTCCTGCAAGAATTTTTCGGCGGTGACCCAGAGCGCGAGCGAGGTGTTCACGAAGAGGAAGACGCCCCAGATCGCGGCGTGCAAGGTCTGCACCGCGGGGTTGTAGCGTCGGCCGAGGAACTCCGGAATCGTATACACGCCCGAGCGCCAGTAATACGGGATGAAGAAGAAGGCGGCGAAGACCATCGCCGGCATGGATCCCATCCAGTCGAAATTGGCCACGGCGATGCCGGTGTCGTAGGTGCCGCCGGCCACGCCGATGAAGTCGATCGCGCCGATGTCGCTCACGACGATGGACATGCCGATCGCCCAGAAAGGCAGCGCGCGTCCGCCCAGGAAAAAGTCCGCGCCGGTCTTGACGTACTTGCCGAAAAACGACCCCAGCACCAGCACCCCGATCATGTAGATCAGGATGATCGCCATGTCGATCCACTCGAGACTTTGCGTCTGATCCATTCGCCCCTCGCCGGTTCGCGCAACTGGGCCGCAATATGACAAAATACACGTTCTCCTGCAAGTCCGGGCGTTTCGGACGGCCTATCGATCGACGAAAGCGAGGCGATTGGTTGGCGAGATTGCTTCGTCGGCCGCGGGTCGAGTCTGCAGCGCGAATGCGAAGGCCCGGCGCGGCCTCCTCGCAATGACGGGCTTAGGAAATTTTGGACAGACGCGACCAGAGGGACTTTCATGGCTGAGCAATTCATTTTTCACATGCACCGCCTCAATAAGCACTTCGGCAAGAAGCACGTTCTCAAGGACGTTGGCCTCAGCTTCTACCCTGGGGCGAAGATCGGGATCGTGGGCGAGAACGGCTCGGGCAAATCGACTGTGCTGCGGATCATGGCGGGCGTGGACGACAAGTTTGACGGCGAGGCCTGGCTCTCGAAGGGCTACACGCGCGGCTTCGTGCAGCAGGAGCCGCCGATGGATCCCGCGATGACGGTGCGGCAGGTGATTGAGTCCGCCTTCGCGGGGACGCTGGCGAAGGTGAAGGAATTTGAGGCGCTCGG
>VFKU01000034.1 GCA_009885415.1 Rhodothermota bacterium | reverse complement strand
GAGTCGATGGTGAAGGGGGAGGCGGCGCGCGCGACGCCCACCGTCGCCAAGGAGTGTCTGCTCGACCTCGAGTTCTACACACGGCCGAACTTCGAGAAGGACGTCGCGCCGATTTTGACGAAGACCTTTCCCGGAAAATTCGGGGCCTCGCCGAACCAGCAATCGGCCATGCTACAAGCGCAGGCGATTCATGGGGCCTTACTGACGGGCCGCTCGGCCGGCCGCGACATCGCCCTCAGCGACGACGAGGCCGAGCTGCTCGCCGCGTGGTTGTTCAGCCCATTTGAAGCCGGAAATTCCACCCCCTAACGGTCACGCTTTCACGAAGGTCCGGCACTCCCGTGAGCGCCGAGCGGACGAGCGGGGCCAATACGAAATTTCGCGGCGACACCCGCCGTGTGATACTCTGTTAACGCTGGTTAACAGAGTTAAGGAGCAGCCGAGTGCCTTCTTTCAGCCCCTCCAGCGGCAATCCGCGCGACATGAGCCCCTCGCTCGAGCAATACGTCGAAGCGATCGCGGACCTGCTCACGCGCGGCAAGGTGTGCAGCGTCAGCGAAATCGCGCAACAGGTGAAAGTCAGCCGTCCCGCCGCCTCGCGCGCCGTGCGCGAACTTTCCGACCTGGGCATCGTCGAGCACAAGGCCTACAGCTATGTCGATCTCGCGCCGAAGGGCCAATCCATCGCGCGCAAACTCGCCGCACGCCACATCGTGCTCTACGAATTTCTGCGCGACGTGCTGCTTTTCGACGAGTCCGCGGCGGACCAGGAAGCCTGCCGGCTCGAACATCAGGTCGACGACGATTTCACCCGGCGGATCAGCGAATTGACCGGATTCTTTAGCGCGAACCAAGACGCCCTGGCGAAGTGGCAGAAGCGGGCCAAGCGCGCGCTGAAAGGTTAGCTCAGGCCTCGACTCCGGCGCCCGACAGGACAGCCTCCGTGCGCCGACGACACAGGGTATTGCTGAAGGCGAGCGTCTTTTCGCGGTCGAGACCGAAGGGGTAGGGTTGCGAGTGCCCTACAAAAAGGTTCTCGGCGTCGCCGCGGGCTTCGTTGCCCAATTCCTCCATCCACGCCGAAAAACGATCTTTCAACTCGGGGTTCTCCGTTAAAATCCGGCGGGCCAGATAGGTGCCGAAAGCGATGTGCCGCGCCTCGTCAGTCTGGATATTGCGCACGCCCTGCCGCAGGCCGGGCAAAATTCCGCGCGCGTCCATGCAGTCGTAAAAAATCTGATAGCCGACCTCGGCGAGGACACCTTCGACGATCTGGTGATACACCGTGCACGCATATAACTGCGCGGCGCGCGAACTGTCGGTATTGAGCGCCGTCATCGCTCGCGGTAGTCTCTCCGAGAGAACGCGCGAGCCCTTGCCCTGCGGCACGGGCACGTCCTCACCGAGCTTGCCCGGCAGCACCTCGTTGAGCCAGCGCTGAAAGAACTCCACGTGGGTGGATTCCTCGTACGTCTGCTGCGTGAGGTACATCTCCTCTTCCATGTGGCCGCGTTCGCGCCGGAGCACCTGCTGAAGCGGAGCGAGATCGTGTGCGACAGCGCGCTCGCCGACGAGAAAGCCGACCACCTGGCTCAGAAGTATTTGGCGCTCGGGTAGCGTGAGCGCGGCCCAATCGCGGCGATCCTGTGCGAAATCGATCGCGTGCGGGTCCCACTGCAGGGCGCGCCCTTTGCGCACTTCACGCAAGGGGAGAGACGCAAAATCGACTGGCATAAGACTCCTCGGCGCGGGACTTAGTCCGCGATGGTTTGGTAGGAGAGGTTCTTGAAGGTGTCGCCGTAATGCAGGCCGGTGTGCGGCAGAATCTGCACCATGTAGATACCGATGAATTTCTCCTTCGGATCGATCCAAAACTTGGTGCCGGCGGCACCGCCCCAGTTGTATTCGCCGGCGGACACCGGCACGCCGATGCGGCCCGGCTCCTGCGCCACCGCAAAGCCAAGCCCGAAGGCATAACCCGTGTCGCCGCCGATGCTCATCGGGATCTCAAAGGTATGATTGCTGGCCATCAACTCGACCGTCGTGCGGCTGAGCACGCGCGCTCCGTCCAGCTCGCCGCCGTTGAGCATCATCTGGCAGAAGCGGAAGTAGTCCGAGGCCGTGGAGACCATGCCGCCACCACCCGAAAAAAAGGTCGGCGCTCCAACGAAATTGCGCGAATAAAAGGCCGGTGCTGGCACGATCTTTCCGGTCTTGGCGTCGGGGGTGTACATCTGCGCGAAGCGATCCATTTTCTCGGCGGGCACCGCAAAACTGGTATCGACCATGCCGAGCGGATCGAAGATGCGCTCCTTGAGGAATTGGTCGAAGGGCTTGCCCGAGAGCACCTCGACCAGCCGCCCGAGCACATCCACCGACACGCTGTATTCCCATACCTCGCCCGGGTGGTGCTTGAGCGGGATTTTCGAAAGTTTCGTGACCATGTCGGCCAAATCTTTGTCGGTCGTCAGCAGACCCACCTGCTGGTACAACTGGTCGACCTCGGAATTTCCAAAGAAGCCGTAGGTCAAGCCCGAGGTATGACGGAAGAGATCATGGATCGTCATGTCGCGATGGGCCGGCTCCGAGGTAACGTCGGCGGCCGTCGTCGCCTTGGCCGGTTTCTTCGCCGGGTCGTCTTCGGGGAGATTGAAGACCCCCGCCGCGGGCTTCTCGCGGTCCTCGACGATGACTTTGAGGCCGCCGAGTTCAGGGATGTATTTCGAGACCGGGTCATCGAGGAAGAACTTGCCTTCCTCGAAAAGGATCATCGCCGCTACACTGGTGATGGGTTTCGACATCGAATAAATGCGAAAGATGGCGTCCGTCCGCATGGGCGTCTTCTTTTCGGAGTCGGCCATGCCGGCCGCTTCAAGGTAGGCGATCTTGCCGTTGCGCGCGACGAGCGCCACAGCGCCCGGAATGTTGCCGGCATCGGAGTCCTTCTTCATCGCTTGGGTGATGCGATCGAGGCGCTCGGCG
>VFKU01000281.1 GCA_009885415.1 Rhodothermota bacterium | reverse complement strand
TCAAAGTACCCGACCTGCGCGATCTGATCGGCGACCTCAAGGTTGCCGGCACGCCCGAGCATTCCAAAGAAATCATCGATGAAGATCGTGTGCGGACTACCGAGACCTATATTCTCGATCCGATAGAGGTCCACGATTACTTCATCCGCCCGCTCGAACTGACCTGGGGCGACGGCGGCCGTCTGAGCATCGCCCTGCCCGTATTTCGCGTCCGCGATTTGACGGTGGACGAACTCGCCGAAGCGGAACGCTTCAATCCGGATCTGCCCGGCGGGCCGGGGGTCGATACAGGCGTGCGGCGTCCGCTGTGGGTATGGGTCGCGATCGCAGGCGGAGTGTTGGCGGCGGCTTTGGTGGCGCTGTTGATCTGGGTGCGGACGCGTCGCGCGCCCGAAGCGAACGCGGTGAAGATGCCGTGGGACCTCGCTAAAGAGCGGCTGGCCCTCCTCGCCGCGCGCCACCTCCCTCAACAAGGCAAGCACGACGCCTACTACGTCGATCTCTCCGCCATCTTGCGCTACTACATCGAGGCGCGCTTCGCCCTGCACGCGCCCGAACGCACCACACCTGAATTCCTCTCCGAAGCCATCGGCAAAGGCTTCTTTTCTCCGCAACAGGAAGTCTTCCTCTCCCGCTTCCTGCGCCTGTGCGACAGCGTAAAATTCGCGCGCTTCCGTCCCGACCTCGAAGAAATGGCGCGGAGCTTCGATCAGGTCCTTGGCTTCGTCGAGGAGACCGTCCCGCGCCCCGAGGATGCTGCTTCGGCTCCGGAGGCGGCCGCGGCATGAGCGCACTCGGTGCATTTTATTTTCAGGCGCTCAAGAACCCGGAGGCGCTTTTTCTGCTCATCGCGGTGGCGCTTCTTCTGATCGCCGAGCTCGCCGCGCGGCCCGCAGGCCGCCTCAGCGTCTCGACCGGCGACGTGCTCAGCGCCCTTCGCAGTGGGCGAAAGAATGTGCTTCGCCGCCTTCCGGCGGTGTTGCGCGCGCTGGGCCTGACCTTGCTGGTGGTCGCGCTGGCGCGTCCGCTCAGCGGCATGCGCCCGCGCATCGAGAGCGCCCAAGTCCGCGACATCGTCCTCGCGGTGGACGTTTCCGGCAGCATGACCGCGCCGGACTTCGTGGACAACACGGGCGCGCGCCGTGACCGGCTCTACGTAACCAAAGAAGCGGTCCGCGACTTCGTGCAAAACCGCAAGGCGCGCCCCGAGGACCGCTACGGCATGGACCGCGTCGGGCTGCTGCTCTACGCCAGCTACGCATGGATCCAGACGCCCCTCACGCTCGATTACGCCCTGCTCGAACACGATCTCGAGAACATCACCATCGATCAGCGCGACGAGAAGCACAACCGCACCGCGATCGGATCGGCGATCGGGCTGGCGGTCTCCAATCTGAACAAGTCGGCCGCGAAATCGCGCGTGATCGTTCTGCTGACCGACGGCATCAACAACCACGGCAGCCTCGATCCCGTCACGGCGGCCGAACTCGCCAAGCGCTACGGTATGCGCGTCTACACCATCGGCGCGGGCTCGCCCGTGCCGCGCTCGGCCGTCGCGCGCGACAACCCGATCGACGAAGAAACGATGAAGCGTATCGCTGAGATCACGGGCGCGAAATACTATCGCGCCAGCGATCTCGCCTCGCTCCAGCAGGCCTACGACGAGATCAGCGCACTCGAAACGAGCGAGATCAATCTCGGCGAAGTCTACGATTTCGACGAGTCCTTCATGCCGTATCTGCTCGCGGGACTCGCGCTGATCGCCGCGACGGTCTTTTCACGTCGAATCTGGTTCGAGGCGATCCCATGAACAGCCCGCTGCTCTTTCCCTCCAGCGTGGCCTACGTCTGGCTCGGTGTCGCGGCGGTCGCCATCGCGGTCATCGCCATCGCGTTGCGCCACCTCGAACGCCGGCGTCAGCGCCGCGTCGAGGACTTCATCGATCTCCGCCTCGCGCCGAGGCTCGTGTCCGGCGCAGATGCGCGGCAGCGCCGCCCGTTGTACTGGCTCACCCTGATCGGCTTTGCGCTGCTCGCACTCGCGCTCTTGCAGCCCCACTGGGGAGAGTCCTTCGAGGCGACGAGCAAACGCAGCCACGACGTGATGGTCCTGCTCGACGTCTCCGAGAGCATGCTCGCGCAAAACCCCGCGCCGAACCGTCTCGAACGCGCCAAACAAAAAATCGCCGCGCTCACCGACCGCGCCTTCGGCGATCGTTTCGGCCTCATCGCCTTCTCCGGAGCGGGACAACTGATGTGTCCGCTCACGCTCGACCACGGCTATTTCCGCACCGTGCTCGGCGCGGTGAACACCGACTCGATCAGTCTGGAAGGCACGGACCTCTCGGCCGCGATGAAAGTCGCGGCGGAGGCCTTCAGCGAGCAGGACGCCGAGGACACCGGCGCAAGCCGCGACAACCGCGTGGTGCTGCTCGTGTCGGACGGCGAGGCGGTCGAGGGCGATGCCCTCGCGGCGGCCAAGGAGCTCGCGGCCTTCGCGCACATCTTTGTGATCGGCGTCGGCGATCCGCGTGGCACCCAGGTGGAGTACACGAACCGTTTCACACGCGGCGACGCCGGGCCCGAGCAGCACCTCTCCATCCTCGACGAAAAATCCCTGCAAGATATCGCGATGGCGGGCGGCGGCGGCTACATGCGCTCGACGCCCAACAACAAAGACGTCGACGCGGTCTTCGGGCTCATCCAGCAACTCTTCGCGCGCGGCGTGGCGAGCGACATCGAGGACCGCCTGCAAAACCGCTACCAGTGGCCCCTGGCCGCCGGCATCGCCTGCATCTTCGGCGAAGGCCTCTGGCTCGTCCTGTTGCCGTGGCTGGGTCGGCGCAAGGACGCACGGCGCGCCGCAGCGGGGGAGGG
>VFKU01000922.1 GCA_009885415.1 Rhodothermota bacterium | reverse complement strand
CTGCTCGCGATTGTCGTCTCGAACCGCTCATTTCGGGGGCTCAGCCTCGAGCGCGAGGCCCCGGACGCGGTGCATCGCAACGAGCCCTTTCCCGTGAGCGTGCGGATTACCAATCGCAAGCGCATCCTTCCGGCCGCCTCGTTGACGCTTAGTTTCGCCGGCGAGGACGCCGCGTCCGCGGTGTACCTCCCGATCCTCGCGCCCAAGACTTCAGCGACCCTGCGCATGGAGCGGACCATGGCGCGGCGCGGCGTGCACGCCTTGCCCGGGCAACGGCTGAGCAGCGCCTTCCCGATGGGTCTCATCGAGCGCTCGCTGGCGCACGTGGACGGTCTTGAGGTGGTGGTGTATCCGCGCGTGCATCGCATCGAGCGCGCGGCGCTTGAACGCCTCGACGATTCTGGAAGCCGGCCCCGGCCCACGCTCGCTTCGGGCGACGAGTTCTACGCGCTGCGCGAGTACGTCCCCGGCGATGACATCCGTCTGATTTGTTGGCGGGTCAGCGCGCGCTTGGGCGAGTTGATCGTGCGCGAACTCGAGCCCGGCTCCGCCCGCTCCATCGCGATCGTGCTCGATTCGCGCGGCGTGCCCGCGACCTGGGAGGCCGAGGAGCGTTTCGAGCTGGCGATCGAGTTGGCGGCGTCGATCGCGGTCGCGTTCCTGGACCGGCAATATTCCGTCGCGCTTGTCACGCCCCAGGGTACTGCGCCGCTCGGCCAGGGCGAGGGCCACGTCTTGCGCGTGCTCAATTTGCTGGCCCACGTCACGCCGGTCGCGTATGAAACGCTCGGCGATAACTGGTTCCTCGCCTCGGGCGATCTCGCCGGCGCGACCCGCGTCTGCGTTTCGACCGACGCCGCGCAGTGGGGAGGGCCGGGCCTGGGCGGCAGCGTTCGCGTCCTTGATCCGGAGGAAATCCTCCATGCTGTCTAAGGTCGAGTTCCGTTTGAAACTGGCCACGGTTCTCCTCGTGTTCTCGGGCTACGTCGCGCTCATCACCACCTTCGACTACGGGCAAACTATCCTCAATGTCCCCCTCATAGCGATCCTCCTCATGCCGGTGGGTGAATGGCTCGACCGGCGATTCAAGTTTTATCGCCGCGTCACCAGTGTCGCCACCGTGGCCTTCGTCATCGCCGATGTGGCCGCCTTCGAGTATCTCAGGCCCCTCGAAGTGGTCGTCGCCCTCATCATGTTCATTCAGGTGTATTCGCTGCTGCACCTCAAGCGCGTGCAGAATTATGTTCATCTTTTTTTGATGTCGTTCTTCCTCATTCTCGCCGCGGCCGTGATGAGCCCGCGGCCCGAGATTGCTGTCGTCTTTGTTTTGTTTCTCTTCGCGATGACTTGGGGGATGACGCTGCTCGAAATGTTCGCCGCGGGCTCGGCCGCAGCCACACGTGACGCGCCGCCGCCCCAGTGGCGGTCCCTTTCCGGCCAGATTGTGCACGCGGGAAGAATCCGCCTCTTCGACACCCGCCTCTCGCTCCTTATCGCGTCGACCATGGCCGGCGTGCTCGCCGTCGCCGCTGTGCTTTTCGTGGCCGGGCCGCGCACCGAAGCCGGCGTCCTGGGGTCGTCGCGTCCGCCCGATGCGGCCGTCGTTGGGGTGAGTTCCGAAGTACTCCTCTCCGGCGGCGGCGTGCTTCAGTCCACCGCCACGCCCGTCATGCGCGTCCAATTCCCGCGCGAACCCGGAGGCCAGTACCTGCGCCCGATGTTTTGGCGGGTCACTTCGCTTGACGCTTATACCGGCGGCGGCTGGCAGCACCGTGGACTGCTGACGCCCGGCTACGATGCCGGCGAGTTGAGCCGCTTCAAGACGGATTCGCGGCGTTCCTCGCGCGAAGGTATTGAACGGCCCGACGGAGACTGGCCGGAAACTTACTATGAAATCTATCTTGATCATCCTATGGAGTCGGCTGTCCCGTTGCTACAGCTCGTCAAGCGGGTCACGCCGGGCCGGGAGAACCTCAGCGCGCAGTTCAGGTGGGACTACGCGAACGATTTCAGCGTGGTCGTGAAGACCCGAAATACGAACGGGCTCTATCTCCAGGCGTGGTCGGAGATTCTCGAGCCGACCCCCGAGCAACTCCAGTTGGCGCCGATGGACTTCGCGTCGGTCATGGTGCCCGAGGACATGAAGCAACTGACCGAGCAGGACCTGCTCCCAGAGACCCTTGATCTCGTCCGGCGTCTTACAGAGGATCAACCGACGGCCGTCTCGAAAATCCTTGAGCTGATGCGATACCTCAACGGCCCTCAATTCGAATACACCCGCACTATTCCCGCGTTGCCCGAGGAGCATCCGGTGGATGCCTTCTTGTTGCGCGAGCGCAAGGGCCACTGCCAGTTTTTCGCCAGCGCGCTCGCGCTTATGACGCGCAGTCTCGGCCTGCCCGCGCGCGTGGTGAGCGGATACCGCGGCGGCGCGTGGGACCCCGGGGACCGGTCGTATACGGTGACGGAGGACATGGCGCATCTGTGGGCCGAGGTTTATTTTCCGACGATCGGTTGGGTGACCTTCGATCCCTCGCCGGTGGATCGTGAGCCGGATCTCTCTACGCTGAGCCAGTTGTCTCGCACCTACGGCCGGTATCTGCTCAAAGCGCGCATGCTCTGGCTTCGAAATGTTGTCAGTTACGAGCAACATAGGCAGGGTGCATCGCTGCGATCCTTCGCCGGACGAATCTTTGGCTTCAGCGGCGATTCCTGGGAGGCGTTGCAGTCGACTGAGCGCCGGCGCGCCTTCGGAAGTGTCGCAGGGGCCGCTACCGTTTTATTCCTCGGGGGCCTGACGGTGATCGCGCTTCTTTGGATCGCGTTCAGGGCGCGCACCGGCAGACCTTCGCGGGGAGGCGGCGCGCTTTCGCCGGACCAGAAGCGCGCCGTGCGTTTGCGCGCGCGGATTGTGCGCAAGTTGAGACGGCTCGGCCTGCGTTCCGCCGGCCGGACCGCCGAGGAGATCGCGGAGGCCGCGGCGTGCGTCGTGCTGAGCGATCCCGAGGTCGTTCCCGCGGCGTTGGCCGTCTATAACAGCGTCCGTTTTGGCCGCCGTCCGTTTGAGACCGCCGAGCTCTCCGCCTGGGCGCGCCGGATCGACCGCCTTAAGCGGGACGCGATCAGGGCCGGCTGAACAGCAAGGCGACCGAGTCCGCGCCCCACAGCGCGACCGCGAGGTCCGGGCGCCCGTCGCCGGTGATGTCGGCCGCCGCGAGCGCATGAGGCTGGCCGCCTTCGATCGGATAGGTCTCCATGTCGAAGCGCAGCGGCGTCGCTTTTCCGGCGGACGTATTGCGGAGGAGCACGATAGAGCCTGCGTCGGCGCAGGCCAGCGCCAGATCGGGGACGTCGTCTCCGTTGAAATCGCGCACGACCACATCTTCGATGCCGAATTCCCGCTTGAAACGGTCCTTGCCCAAGCGGTACTCCTGGGAAACCTCGAAACCGAATCCACCCTCGCCAAAAAAAATACCGACCGAATCGTCGCTCTGCGCGTAGGTCACGATGAGGTCTTTGTGCCGGTCGCCGTTCATGTCTGCCGCGCGAATTCGCTGAGGCATCTTGCCTCGTGCGGGCAGCTTGTCGAGCAGTTCGAACTCTCCCTTCTTGCCCGTGCCCCGCAGCAATGCGATCTCGTCTGTGTTGTAGAGCGTCACCGCCAAGTCGAGGATACCGTCACCGTCCAGGTCCTCGGCGGCGAGGTCGCGCGGCCCGCCGTTTAGGGCCGTGACGATCGGCTCGCCGAAGTACGTCTCCGCGTTGCCGGGGAAAAGCACGATCACGTCGCTGCTCCATCCGGTGGCGATCGCGTCGCGGTAGCCGTCCCCGTTCACGT
>VFKU01000286.1 GCA_009885415.1 Rhodothermota bacterium | reverse complement strand
TCTTCGACCGGAAGACGGGGAAGCCGGTGTGGCCGATCGAGGAGCGGCCCGTGCCGCAGACGAGCGTGCCGGGGGAGCAGACCTCGAAGACGCAACCTTTTCCGACGAAGCCGCCGGCGTTTGTGCGGCAGGGGATGACGGAAGACAACCTGATGGATTTGACGCCAGAGCTGAAGGCCGAGGCGGTGAAGATTGCGAGCGAGTACACGATGGGCCCGCTGTTCACCCCGCCGATCTTGCTGGGCGAGGGCGGGAAGAAGGGCGCGTTCCAGGTGCCGAGCGCGGCGGGCGGCGCGAATTGGGGCGGGGCGGGCTTCGACCCCGAGACGGGGATGCTGTATTTGCAGGCGGCGGACATGCATTCGCTGGCGAGCGTGAGCAAGGGCGATCCGAACCGGGTGAAAGCGGACTACCTGACGCTGGGGGGCTTGATCGCGCCGGGACCGCAGGGGCTGCCGATCACCAAGCCGCCGTATGGCGTGGTCGTGGGGATCAATCTGAACAAAGGCGAGATCGCGTGGAAGGTGCCGCACGGCGATGGGCCGCGGCATCATCCTGCGCTCAAGGGCGTCGATCCCGGTCCGCTGGGCGCGACGAGTAACGGGATGCTTTCGAGCGGCGGTCCGCTGGTGACGAAGACGCTTCTTTTCGTCAACCAGGCGCAGATCGATCTCGCTACGTTTGGGGTCTCGAAAACTGAGCTGTTCATGCGGGCCTTCGACAAAGCGAACGGCGCGGTGCTTTGGGAGCAGCGAATGGAACTAGCGCCGTACGGCACGCCGATGACGTATGAGTACAAGGGCAAGCAATATGTCGTGGTGGCGACGGGCGGGAGCCGGCAGCCTTCGCGGCTGGTGGCGTATGCGTTGCCGTGAGGGCGATGGGAAGAATGGGAAGTAGGGGAGGAATGGGATAGAGCGAGCGACAAGACGATCGCCGGATTTTGGATTTTCGACCGCGGGCTTCGGCCCGCGGTTTATTTTTTTGTGGGGTCTTCGCGGAGGAGTTTTTTCAGGGCGGCGCGGACTTGGCCGGTCTCGGGTTCGGCGCGGATGACGATGACGAAGGGTTTGCTGAGATAGACCTCGCCGGGCGCGGCGGCGGCCTCGGCGACCGTTTCCTTGATGAGGTCTTTGACGATGGCCATGAGAAAACTGACGCTGGTGGCGACTTTGTAAGTGCGTTCGTCGGTGATGCGCAGGATGAGGACTTCGAGGTTTTTTCCTGTGAGGCCGAGGCCCTCATCGATCTTGGCGACGGGCAGATCGGCGAGGTTGAGACGCTCGGTGGAGTCGTAGGCGACGCCGCCCTTCTTGAGGGCCTGGGCGAGGGCGTCGGCGGTCTCGATGCGCGGGGTACTGGCGCAACCGGCGGCGGTGGCGAGGGCGGCGAGGAAGAGGAGCTTTGGGAAAGCGGAGTGGATCTTGTGCGACATGCTGGGACTCCGGATGTGTGGCGGGAGGATTGTAGCGGATGTGATGGGAATGATGGGAAGAACAGGACGTATGGGACCTATGAAAATCCGTGTGGGGCTTGTGCTTGGGGCGACGCTCAGTTGAGTTGGGTGGCGCGAAGTTTGGTTTGTTGGCGCTGGTATGTGGGGCCGGCGAGGGGGTGGCGGATGAAGAGTAGGCAGAGGGCGGCGGCGACGTAGCTGGCGGCGAAAATGATGAAGGCGAGGTGGTAGTCGCCGAGTTTGTCGTGGAGGTAGCCGGCGAGGGGGACGCCGCTGGCCTGAATGGGAAGCATGCAGGGGCTCATGAGGCCCATGACGCGGCCGAAGGCTTGGCGGGGGAAGTAATCTCCGACGAGGGAGCCCCAGAGGGGGACGACGCCGCCCATGCCGAAGCCGAAGAGCGCGCCGACGAGCATGAGGGCGGTGGCGGATTCGGTGAAGAGGAGCAGGACGGTGCCGACGGCCTGGAACACGAGGCAGAACAGGAGCGCGAGGCGGGCGTCGACATAGTCGGCGATGTAGCCGAAGAGGACTTTGCCGATGACGCCGACGCCGGCGGAGACGGTCATGATGAGCGAGGCGCGCATGGAGGTGATGCCGAGGTCTTGGGCGTGGGGGATCATGTGGATGAGCGTGGCGGACATGGCGAAGAAGTTGAAGCCGGTGGCAAGGGTGATGGCCCAGAAGGTGGTGTTTCGCAGGGTCGCTGCGGTGGAAAAAGAGGGAATCACCGGGGCGAGGCCGGGGCGGTGGAAGAAGGCGGACTCGAAGGCGTCGTCTGGCTCGGGTTGCGCCGCGCCGTCGGGGAGTAAGCCGATGTCTTCCGGGCGGCTGATGACGGAGAGCCACACGAGCGGGAGCAGGACGCCGATGGAGAGGAGGCCGAAGATGTCGAAGGTGGTGCGCCAGCCGTAGGTGCCGACGAGGATTGAGGTGACGGGGGCCATGATCATGCCGGACATGGAGACGCCGGTGGTGGCGACGCCGAGGGCGGCGCCGCGGCGGCGGATGAACCAGTTGCAAACGAGGGCGGTGCTGGCGAGTTGTCCGATCATGACGACGCCGAGGCCGAGGAGCGTGCCGAGGAGGGCGTACCATTGCCATAGCGCTGTGATGCGTGCGGCGAGGAAGAACCCGACGGCGAGACTGGTGCAGCCGATCATCATGAGGCGGCGGATGGACCAGGTGTCGATGATGCGGCCGAGGAAGGGCGCGAAGAGGGACATGGCGGTGTTCATCAGGGTGAGACCGAGCGCGACGGCGA
The DNA here is from genome assembly GCA_009885415.1 of Rhodothermota bacterium. GTDB lineage: Bacteria > Hydrogenedentota > Hydrogenedentia > Hydrogenedentales > VFKU01. The sequence goes on along the minus strand of VFKU01000286.1, from coordinate 5,806 downwards.
AGCGGGTGGTGTGGAATTCGGCCTGCATGGGGCCGATGAAGACGCCGTAGGAGTAAAAAATGAAGCCGGTGGCGACGAAAAGGGTGACGAAGCTGGTGGCGACAATCCACCAGCCGTAGAAGATTTTTTGTGGGGCAGGAGCATTCATTGGTTAATAGGTAAACTAATTTGTGAAGGCGAGCATTTCCGCCGGGCCGTGGCTTGGGGTCGGGGCGAGCATGCCACCCCTCAGCCAACAGTATACGCATCCATGCACACCCCCTTACTTTCTTTTTGAGAAAAAGAAAGTAAGCAAAGAAAAACCGTTGTTGGAAGGGATTGAGATTGAGGCCGGATGAATGGGAGTGAAATCGAGGCATGGGGGAAGTAGCTTGCGGACACGTCAGGTCGGCGCGATTTGGAGGTTGGAGGATCGGGGGGTATGCTGTGCGGACTTTTTTGGGAAAACCAACTCGGGAGTGAGGCTTCATGAGCGCATCGATCAGTTTGAAGGGGAAGGTGGCGATTGTTACGGGCGGGGGGCGGGGGATTGGAAAGGCGATCGCCCGGAAGTTTATGGAGGCTGGCGCGGGGGTGGTGATCGCTAGCCGGAAGATGGAGAACTTGGAGGCTACGGCGGCGGAGTTCAAGGGCTTGCCGGGGCGGGTCGTGCCGGTGGCGTGTCATGTGGGGCGGCCGGAGGATCTGGAGAATTTGGTGAAGGAGACGGAGAAGCAGCTCGGGCCGGTGGACATTTTGGTGAATAACTCGGCGACGAACATCGGGCAGGGGCCGGCGCTGGACGTGACGGACGATATGGTCGATAAGATGGTGGATGTGAATGTGAAGTCGGCGTTGCGTCTGATCCGTCTGACGGTGCCGAAGATGATCCAGCGGAAATCGGGGGGATCGATCATCAACATCGTGTCGATCGCGGGGCTGCGTCCGCAGTATCAGGGGCTGTTGTACAGCTTCACGAAGGCGGGGCTGATCATGATGACGAAGAGCTGGGCGCAGGAGTTCGGCGTGCATAACGTGCGGGTGAACGCGATCGCGCCGGGGCTGATCAAGACGGATTTCAGTTCGTTTTTCCACGAGAACCCGGAGCGGGTGAAGTCGATCGAGAAGACGCAGCCGATCCCGCGGATTGCCGAGCCGGACGAGGTGGGTTTTATGGCTTTGTATCTGGCGTCGAACGAGGCGTCGTATGTGACGGGCGAGATTATGGTGGTGGACGGCGGGGCGATGGTGGGGCGTGGCGGGACGGTTTGAGGTCAATTGCGGTCTGAATACCAGGCGAGACTCGCCGTGCCGGGGCCGATTGCCCCGGCACGGCGAATTCGCATGGGCGCGGCCGACGGGTACGGGGAGCGGCGATCCGTGAGGCGGCCTACTTTGGGCATCGGAACACCGCGGGCTGAGCAGTTTCGCTCAAGGGCACGGCAGAGCGGTTGAGCACTTTTCCTTGCGAAACGCGCAAAAGCTGCCCAAAACTCGATATTTCCCTTTCGGAACGGGGCTTGCGGTTGGGGCACTAATTTGGGCCCGATGTGTCTCCGCCTGACGAATCCGGTGGCGGCGCGAGGGCGGCGTTTTTCCGAGAAAGGATGTCGCAGCGTGAAAAAAATTAATGAAGCGCGTTTGGAGTCGGACTTGGGATATCGCTTTGGGTATCTCGGGGAGTTTATGGGGTTCGGGCCGGAGGACGTGAAGACGATTCACGGGGCGGCGGGGGCGATTGCGCCGCTGGTGCCTTCGCTGGTGGACGCGGTGTACGACAAGTTGTTCAGCTACGACTCGACGAAGCGGCATTTCATGCCGCGGCAGTTTGGGTATGAGGGGACGCTGCCGGAGAACCTGGAGTCGTTGACGCAGGAACATGAACAGATCAAATTCAGGAAGTCGCACTTGGCGAAGTATCTTGAGAAGCTGGTCACGGCGGACTACAACGAATCGTTGGTGAAGTATCTGGACTTGGTGGGGAAGATTCACACACCGAAGGCGGGGAACCCGCTGCTGGATGTGCCGCTGGTGCAGATGAACGCGCTGATGGGTTTTGTCTCGGACGCGCTGCTGAGCACGATCTTAGGATTGGGTCTTGATCGCGCGACCGAAGTGAAGACGATCCGCGCATTTAACAAGTTGCTCTGGCTGCAGAACGATCTGATCACGCGGCACTATCAGGCCATGCAGGTGGGCGGGTGGGAGCCAGCGCTGGCGGGGGTTTAACGAGCGGCGCTGCGGCTACGGGACTTTTTGAACGCACCGGCGATCGGTGCGCAGGGGGATTTCCTCGCTTTGGGGCTGCGCGAACATGCTTTGAAGGCTGTCACGAGTCGCTCGCGCATCGCGTGTAGGCGGGCGATTTTGTCGTCGATGGCGGCGAGGCGCGCGGCGATGGTGGGGCCGGTGTTGGCGCAGGTGGCGGCGTTGCGTTCGATGAGGGTGAGGAAGGTTTGGGTCTCGGCGAGGGTGAAGCCCATGTCTTGCAGGTCTTGGATGAAGGTGAGGCGTTCGGGGGAGTTTGGGGCGTATTCTTTGTATTGATTTTCGCGGCGGTGGGTGACTTCGAGTAGTCCGCGGCGCTCGTAGTAGCGGATGGTGTCTCGCGTAACTCCTGCCAGTTGAACGAGTTCGCCGATGAGCATGAGCCGTCTCCGGGGTATTGACCGTGGACTAGGGTCTACGGTTTATACTCTAGCAGATTCAGCGAAGACGTGCGGCGAAAATGGAGGTTCGTTCGATGATGAAGGCGATCGTGTTTGGAGCGATGTTGGCGTTTGCGGTGGCATCGCTGGGCGGGTGGTGGCGATTCGAGCGGGTGGTGTGCGCTGCGGAGGATGCGAAGACGCCGGCCGCAAAGGCGGGGGTCGATCCGTGTTGCGTGCCGGCGAAGGCCGGGGCGGCCGGCGGGCTGTCGAAAGCGACGCGGATGCCGGCGCTCGAGGGAACGAGCGGGGCAGCACCGGTGGTGGCGTGTTCGATGACCAGCGCGGATCAACGCAAACGCTCGAAAGAGGTTCGCGCCTTGTTGAGCAAATCGGCAACGCGCGTGGAACGGAGCAAGGGCGCGGTGCAGGTCGAGTTCGCGCACGGTCATGCGGCGGAGGTGGTGTCGTTCGTCGAGATGGAGCGTGCGTGTTGTCCGTTCTTGAATTTTGAGCTGGCGTTCCCGTCAGGCAAGCCGATGTCGCTGCGGGTGAGCGCTCCGGAGGGCGGTGAGGGGATCTTGGAGGGTCTATTCGCCGGCGCGGACGATTTGAAGAAATAGTGGCTCTATCGGAACTGGGTAGAAAATAAAGAGTCCCCGGAGGCGAGATGGCTTCCGGGGACTTTGTTTACATTGTTTACATTCTGGCGCGCATGGGCGGGCCGCCCATGCTACGGTGCGTTAGGTGATTTTCATGGCCTTTACGTGGTCGCTGTTGTAGACGAGCTCGGAGTATGAGGCGAGGACGGTTTTGTCGGTGTCGGTGAGGGTGGTGTCGGCGGTCATGGTGGCGAGGTTGTCGTCGATGTCGGAGCGGGTGGAGACGCCGACATTGAGCATGGCGATGCGGGGGTCGGCGAGAACGAAGCGGAGTGCGGCGGGCGGGACTTTGGCCGCGAGGGCGGGATCGGCGGTGGGGACGAGGGTGCGGCTGCCTTGGCCGAGGAGGTTGGCGCCCATGACTTTCATGGCGACGATGGCCATGCCGAGCTCGTGGGCGCGGTCGATACATTTGTCGCGCCATTGGAGTTTGGATTCGGAGAGCAGCGTAAACATGGAGCGGCGCATGTAGCCTTTGGCGAGGAGGACTTGGTCGAAGAGGCCAGTGTCGATCATTTTGTATACGTCTTCAAAGACGATGTGGGTGGTGAGGCCGATGAAGCGGACGAGGCCTTCGTCGCGGAGTTTGGCGATCTGTTCGTAGACCTTCATGGCGCCGTCGGCGCCGACGGCCTCGGTGACGGGGCTGTGAATCTGGAGGCAGTCGACGTAGTCGGTGCCGAGTTCTTTGAGGGAAGTCTCGAGACTCTTGCGGGTGTTTTCGGGTTTGGGGTCGGCGACTTTGGTAGCGATGAAGACGTTTTCGCGGACGTCTTTGAGCGCGGCGCCCATGATGCGCTCGCTTTCGCTGTAGACGCGGGCGGTGTCGAAGTAGCGGATGCCTTTGTCGTAGGCGTGGCGGACCATCTTGACGCGCTCTTCCTGGGAGTCGAGCTTGACCATGTAGGCCGAGGCCCAGCTATCGACCATGGCGGAGCCGCCGTGGCCGAGGACGGGGAGGACGTGGCCGGTCTTGCCGAAGGGCCGGGTGGGGATGCCGGCGGCGAGGGTGATTTGCTTGGTCTTGGGTGCGGCGGCGTGGGCGGTGCGGACGCCGCCGAGCATCGCGGCGCCGGCGGCGAGTTGCGCGCCGGTCTTCAGGAAACTACGGCGATCCATGTCGGATGAATTTGTGTCCATGGGTGTCCTCCTTGGCCTAGGGGCCGGAATGCTTCCAGTATCGCGCGTGGCGCGTGGAAGATCAACGCGCTGACGATCGGGTCATTGCAGCGCGGTGAGAGAGGCCGGCTTGCCCGCCTGGCGGGCGATGTCGGCCGGGGTATGGTCGAGGCCGTCGCGGGCGGAGCGGTCGGCGCCTTTGTCGAGGAGGAGGCGAAGGATTTTTGCGTTTCCCGTGGCGGCGGCGAAATGGAGGGGGGTCCATTTCGCGGAGTTCTGGTTGTCGTTGACGGCGGCGCCGCGGGCGAGGAGTTCGTGGAGGATGGCGGTGTCGGTGATTTCGGCGGCGAGGTGTATGGGGAGGAAGCCGGCGGAATCGCGTTCGCTGAGCCGCGCGGGATTTTCATCGAGCAGGCGTTTGACGGCCTCGAGCGAGGCGGCCTGGACGGCAATGTGGAGGAAGGGTGTGCCTTGCGCGGCGACGGAGGTCCATTGCTCGCGGGCGGTGGCGGCGGCCTCGGGCGAGGCATCGGAAGCGAGCAGCGGCGCCAGGGCGTCGAAGCCTTCAGGGAGCGACGGCGCGGCGGCGCGGACGGGCGGCTGAAGGGCGGCCAGGATTTCCGGCTGTGCATCGCCGGCGAGGTCGAAGGGCGTGAGGCCGGCGGCGTTGGGCCTTTGTGGCGCACCGGCTTCGGCGAGCTTTCGTACGATGGGGAGACTGCTGGATTGCGCAGCGTAGTGGAGGGCGGAATTGCCGAGGTAATCGAGGCGGGCCGGATCTGCGCCGGCCTTGAGCAGCCGGTTGACGATGTTGGGATTGGCGGCGATCGCGGCGAGGTGGAGCGGGGTGCGCTGGAGACCGTCGGCGGCGTTTGGGTCGGCGCTTTTATCGAGCAGGAGCTGGATTACGCCGGGCTTTCGGTTCATCGCGGCGGCATGCAGCGGCGTCCACCGGGAGCCCGGTTCGGCGGTGTTTGGATCGGCGCCGGCGGCGAGGAGGCGCTGGACGAGGTGTTCGTGTCCGAAGTCGGCGGCGGCGAAAAGTTGGGAAACGCCGCTGGCGAGCGGGCCGTTCGCGTTGGCGCCGGCGGCCGCAAAGCGATCAAGGAGATCGATGTTGCCTTCGGCGAAAGCGAGAGCATAGGCGCGATCGAGCAGGGCCTGGTGGCGGCCCGGTTGCGCGGCGAGTTGCGCGATCATGCGATCAATTGCGAGGGCCCAATTTTTTTGGACACAACGATCCATGCGGAGTTCGGCAAGGACGGGATCGTCGGCGAAGGGCGCTCCGGCTTCGAGGAGAAAGACGGCCATGTTCTCGTCGTCGTTCGCGAGCGCGAGGTCGAAGGGCGCGTTGCCGAGGCCGTCGCGCTGTCCGAGAAGTCCGCGGCGGGGGAGCAG
>VFKU01000591.1 GCA_009885415.1 Rhodothermota bacterium | reverse complement strand
GCGATGCCTATATCGGCGGCGGCGAGGGCGGCGGCGTCGTTGATGCCGTCTCCCACCATGGCGACCATGCCGAACTCGGCGGCGATTTGCTTGACCGCCTCCGCTTTCGCTTCGGGCAGGACGTTCGCCAGCACGCGATCGATGCCGAGATCGGCGGCGACTTTGCGCGCGGTGCGTTCGTTATCGCCGGTGATCATTGCGAGGTGGAGCCCGCGCGCGCGTAGGGCGACGAGCGCCTCCTTGGCCTCGGGTTTGATCGTGTCCGCGACCGCAATCGAGCCAATGCCGATACCGTCCACGGCAACCAACACGGTCGTGAAGCCCTGGTTTTCGTAGGCGTCCAGCGCCACTTCCAGCGCCGAGGTATTGACGCCTTGCTCTTTGAGGTAGCCTTCTTTGCCGACGAGGACCCACTGGCCGGCGATTTTTGCGTTGACGCCTTTGCCGGGAACCGCTTTGAATTCGGTGACATCCTGCAAGGGGAGACCCTCGTGCGCGGCGGCGGTGACGATGGCTTGCGCAATCGGATGCTCGGAGACGCGCTCGGCGGAGGCCGCGATGCCAAGCACCGAGGGGCCGGAGGAGGATTCGGCGGCAACGCCCACGACCGCCGGTTTGCCGTGGGTGAGCGTGCCGGTCTTGTCGAAGCAAATCGCTTTCAGGTCGCGCATGGACTGGATCGTGTCGCCGTGGCGAATGAGGATGCCTTGCGACGCGCCGACGCCTGTGCCGACCATCAGTGCGGTCGGCGTGGCGAGGCCCATCGCGCAGGGGCACGCGATAACGAGGACGGAAACCGCCGAGAACACGGCGAGCGAGAGGGGCGAGGCGTCGATGGGAACCCACGGCAGCCACGGCGCGGCGATCTCCGCGAGCGATCCCATTGCACCCGGCGCGAGGTACCACGCGAGGAAGGTCGCCAGCGCGAGCGCGAGGATGATCGGCACGAAGACGCCGGTGATGCGGTCGGCGACGGCCTGGATGGGCACCTTGGCGGCCTGTGCCTCTTGCACGATGCGGACGACCTGCGCGAGGAAGGAGTCTTTGCCGACTTTCGTCGCGCGGATTTTCAGCGCGCCATTGGTATTGATCGTGCCGCCGATCACCTCATCGCCGGGATTCTTGTCCACCGGGAGTGGTTCGCCGGTGGCCATGCTTTCGTCCACGGCGCTCTGGCCGCTGAAGACCTGGCCGTCGGTCGGGATTTTTTCGCCCGGGCGAATGATGATCATGTCGCCGGGCTTCACCTGGTCGATGGGGATCTCGATTTCCTGCCCCATCTGTTCGACGCGGGCGGTCTTCGCGCCGAGTTCGAGCAGGCGGCGGATGGCCTGCGAGGCGCGGCCGCGCGCACGGGCTTCGAGGTAACGGCCCGTGAGGTGGAAGGCCATGATCATCGCGGCGACGGCGGCGAAGCTCTCGATGGGCATGCCGGCCAGCTTGAGCGGCCCGGTGATGAAGGCCGCGGCGGCCCCGAGCGCGATGAGCGCGTCCATGTTCGGCGCGAGATGGCGCGTGGTCTTAAATCCCTTCTCGAAGGTCTGCGCGCCGGCGATAGCGAGCACGGGGAGCGAGAGGAGGGTCTCGATCCAATCCATGTTCATGCCGTGCGGCATCCAGAGATGCGTCATGTGGAGGAACATGATTATCGCGACGGGGAGCGTGAGTCCCCAGGCGATCCAGAGGCGGCGCGCGGCTTCGGCGAGGTGTTTTTCGGTGTCGTCGCTGGGCGACTGAAGTTCAGCGGCGCGCGCGAGCTCGGCGCTGTAGCCGGATTTTTTCACGGCGGCGATAAGCACGTCCGGGGTGGCGAGCACCGGATCGAAGGTCACGGCCGCGAGGGTGGTCAGGAGATTGACGTTCGCGGCGGAGACGCCGGGGACGGTTTTGAGTGCTTTCTCGACGTTGTTCACGCAGCTCGCGCAGGTCATGCCGGTGATCTTGAGATCGAGCGAGGCCAGCGCATGCTTGACCTTGTAGCCAGATTTCTCGACGACGGACTCAAGGGCCTGCACTGAAGTCCTCGAGGGAAAGAACTCGACATGCGCCGTCTCCGCCGGGAAGTTGACGGAGACTTTCAGGACGCCGTCGGCATGCGAGAGCGCACTCTCGATGGTCTGCGCGCACCCGGCGCAGGTCATTCCTTCGAGAGGGAGGTCGATTTTTTCGGTGGCAGGGGACATGGGCAGCCTTTGTCGAAGACTTAGTGATTAAACAAGCGTCGGCCTCGGTGTATTGCCTCAAATTACTCGTATTCGGGTGTGGCGCCCGGCAGCGGCGGAGAGCTTCGCGTCGCGGGTGAGTAGTGGCGAGTCCAGTTCTTCGGCCAACGCCAGATATGCAGCATCATACGCGGTGAAATTGTCTCTCAAGTCCCAAATTCGGGGGATCAGGGGTCCGTGCGAGTAACGAATGATGCCGAGGGTCTCAAAATCTTCAAGCGCGAGTCGACCGCGCGTCGAGGACAATTGCCGGCTACGGACAAATCGGCGCAGCGACTGCGCCACCTCTAGGTCGATGAGCTGCGGGGCGTGCAGCGATTCCGTCTTGGCAAGCGCTATCTCGGCGACTTGTTGCCCCTTTGGAGTGTCGAGCAAGAGCTCGATGACGGCCGACGCGTCGACGATGATCAGCGGCTGTCCCTCTCTGCTCTGATGGCTGCAGCCGGCGATTCCGTTAGATGGACTCGGGTGCGTCCGGCCATGCGCTTTTGCCATTCCTCGAGCGTGGGCCGTTCGGCGGCGGATTCGGCTTCGCGCAGGAGATACTCGGACAGAGAGAGCCCAGCGAGCGCGGCACGGGCCTTGAGCTTGCGGTGGAGGGGATCGGGGACGTTCCGGATCTGGATCATCTTGGACATGTGAAAATGATACTTGCATGTGCGGCACATGTCAAGAGAGGGGCGTGATTACCGCTGATCGCGCGACTGGGGCGCGGCGGCCGTGGGTTTCTTGGTTTGGGCGACTGGCGGTCGAGAGGTTCCCGCTTTCGCGGTAATGACAGTGGGGTGAGGCTGGGGGCGGGGCTGCGGCGCGGCGGCTTTCCGGCGGCGCCGCATGGGCGGGCCGCCCATGCCACGGTGGTTCAGGTTTTCGTCGCTACGCCTTGGTAGAGGTAGCCGGCGAAGCGGGGGGCGTTGTCCATGTAGTACTGGTCGAGCTTGGTGATTTCGAAGTGGGCGTCGCGGATCATCGCGCCGGCGTCGCGGTTGAGGTGGCAGCCGTCGCCGATGATTTTCCAGTAGGGGGTGAGGCGGTTTTGGATGCGTCGGATTTTTGGGTCGTCGGCTAGGCCGTGTTCGACGAAGAACATCTTGCCCTGCGGGCGCAGAATGCGGCGAAGTTCGGAGAGGGCCTTCATCGCATCGGGGATGCTGCAGAGGGTCCAGGTGCAGACGACGGTGTCGAAGCTGGCGTCATCGAGGGGGAGGGATTCGGCGTTGAGCACGCGGGCGTCGACCTCGATGCCGGATTCGGCGATGCGGCGTTGGGCGCGTTTGCCCATGGCGGGGTTCACGTCGGCGGTGGT
>VFKU01000075.1 GCA_009885415.1 Rhodothermota bacterium | reverse complement strand
CCATGCCGCCGACGCCGATGTGGCCGATCAGCATCCGGTCGTTCGGCCCCGGCCGCCCCGGCTTCGCCAGCACCCCGCTCGGCAGAATCATCGGCCCCACCGTCGCGCCCGCCGCCATCGCCACAAATTGCCGCCGGCTCAGTTTGCCCGCCATGTGTACACCCTCCGGTTGATCGCGCGGTGCGCGTTTAGGAATCCGCTTACGCCCGCCAGCTTAGGCGAGGGAACGGCGAGGATCAAGGCCGGGGCCGGCCTGTGGTCGCGGAATTGGCGGAGTATCGAGTAGCATGTGGGCGATCCCAATATTGTTGGAGGGTTTCTGAATGTTTCGCTCGATTCTCGCTACTTGCTTCCTGCTTCTCGCTTCCACCGTTTCCGCGCAGACGCGCACCACGGTCGATGCCGTCAAGTTCTCCACTTTCCCGTGGGAAGGCGACGAGAGGATCGCGAACTTCCGCGCGTGGGAGACCATTTTCCCGGTCTCCACGATCCATCGCTCGGGAGAGACCTTTCGCTTCAAGGAGAAGCCTGTCGATCTCAAGGCCGAGTGGGACTTCAACGGCAAGCACTACGCGCTCGATACATTCCTCGACGAAACGGTCACGACGAACATGCTCGTGGTGAAGGACGACACGATCGTCTACGAGAAATATTTTCGCGGCAACACGAAGGACTCGAGGGCGACCTCGATGTCGGTCGCCAAGTCATTCACCTCGGCGCTGGTCGGTTTGTGCGTTGCCGACGGTCTCATCAAGAGCATCGACGACCCGATCACGAAGTACGTCGATTTCTTGAAAGGAACCGGCTACGACGGCGTGCCTATCAAGCACATCCTGCAAATGTCCTCCGGCATCAAGTTTAGCGAGAAGTACGACGACCCAACCTCGGGCATTTTCCAGATGGTCGGAACAATCGCCGGCGGCGGCTCGATTAAGGACTACGCCAAGAGTTTGCCATCCGAGAAACCCTCCGGCCAGTCCTTCTACTACGCCAGCATCGACACGAACATCCTCGGCTTTCTCATCGAGGCGGTCACGCATAAGAGCCCCGCGCAGCTTCTCGAAGAGCGGCTCTGGGGCCCGCTCGGCATGGAGTCTGACGCTTACTGGAATCTCGACAACGCCGGCAACGTGCTGACCTTCATGGGCCTCAACGTCACCGCGCGCGACTACGCCAAGTTCGGCCGGCTCTACCTCAACAAGGGCAACTGGAACGGCAAGCAACTACTGCCCGCGCAGTGGGTCGCCGATTCGGTCAAACCCGACAAGGAATACCTCAAGCTGAAAGACTATTACTGGAAAGGCTTCGACATCGGCTACCAGTATCAGTGGTGGGTTCCCGCCGGCGACGAAGGCGAGTTCACCGCCATCGGCGTCT
>VFKU01000619.1 GCA_009885415.1 Rhodothermota bacterium | reverse complement strand
TTTTTCGCTGCCGTAGTAGGTCATCGCGGCGATGCTGCCGCCGGTGGGCGGGAAGAGCGGCTCGGCGGCACGCGCGAGTGCGACGAGGGAGTAGGCGGAGATGTCGAGCGCGAGCGCGAAGTGATCGCGCGGGGTGTCGACGTAGCGGCCTTTGAGGTCTTCGCGGTCGGCGTAGGCGATGGCGTGTACGAAGAAATCGAGCGTACCCCACTTCGCGCGGATCGCGTCGAAGAATTTTTTGATTTCTTCGTCTTTGGTGACATCGCAGGGGGCCATGAGCGCGCCGGGCATTTCGGCGTCGATGAGCGACTTGACGCGTTTTTCCTGCGCTTCGCCGAGATAGGTGAAGGCGAGTTCGGCGCCTTGGGCGTGGCAGGCTTGGGCGCAGGCCCAAGCGATGGACTTGTCGTTGGCCACGCCGGTGATGAGGCCGCGCTTGCCGGCGAGAAGAGCGTTGCTCATGGAATCGCCCCCGAAGTGTGAAGGTTGAGTCGCGGTGCGCATTGTAGCGCCTGGAGACAGGGCGGCGCACGGCCGCGCGCGTGAGCGCGAATTGACTGAATCCGGCCCGCTGACTATCGTATAGCGCTTGTCCGGATGGCGGACGGCGCACAAAGGAGGGGTTCATGGCGAAAATGGATGCGGGCCGGTTTGCGTACTTCGACGGGAGTATTGTGCCGATCGAGGACGCGAAGGTAAGCATCCTGACGCACGCGTTCAACTACGGCACCGGGGTCTTCGAGGGCATCCGCGGATACTACAGCGCGGCCGAGGGGAAGGTGTTGATTTTCCGTTTACACGAGCACGTGGAGCGGCTGGCGCGCAGTTGCAAGATCATGTGCATGGACATCCAGGAGACGCCCGAGGACCTCGCGCGGATTTGTTGCGAATTGGTGAAGCGGAACGGGTACAAGGAAGACGTTTACCTGCGGCCGATCGTGTACAAGAGCGAGCATTCGCTGGGTCCGAAGTTGAAGGGCATCGAGTCGAAATTTTGTTGCTGGAACATCAAGCTGGGCGACTATGTGAATGTGGATACGGGGCTGGATGTGTGCGTGTCGTCGTGGCGGCGGGTGTCGGACAATGCGATTCCGGCGCGGGCGAAGACGACGGGCAGCTACGTGAATTCGGCGTTGGCGCGGACCGAAGCGGAACAGGCAGGCTTCGACGAGGCGATCGTGTTGCGCGAGGACGGTACGGTGTCCGAGGGCAGCGCGATGAACATTTTCGTGGTGAATAATGGGAAGTTGATCACGCCACCGGAGAACGGCGATTTGTTGGTGGGGATCACGCGCAATTCGGTGATGGAGATCGCGAGTGCGGAGCTGGGCTTGCCGGTGGTCGAGCGGCCGATCGCGCGCACGGAGTTGTACGGGTGCGACGAGTTGTTCTTTACGGGGACTGGCGCGCAGGTGGCGCCAGTGCGTTCGGTGGATCGCCGGCTGATCGGCGACGGTAAGCCGGGGCCGATCTCGAAGAAGTTGCAGGACATTTACTTCGAGGCGGTGCAGGGCAAGATTGCGAAGTACCGCCGCTGGTGTACGCCGGTCGAGTAGCCGCGCGCTCATCGGATAGTTTTTCATGTCTGGAGGGCCGGTCTTGTCTCAGGTTGTTTCGGAAGCCGAATTGCGCGCGTGTATGTGCGAGATTGGGCGGCGCATGTACGCGCGCAATTTTGTTGCGGCGACGGACGGGAACATCAGCGTGCGGATCGGCACGGACCGCTTCCTGGTGACGCCGAGCGGGTCGGCTTGCGGCTTTATGCATCCGCACGAGATGGTGATCGCGGACTCGAAGGGGATGAAGGTTTCGGGAGAGGGGAAGGTCTCGTCCGAATTTTTCACGCACTTGGCGGTATATTCGCAACGGCCGGAGATTGAGGCGGTCGTGCACGCGCATCCTCCGACGACGGTTGCGTTTACACTGGCCGGGTGTTCAATGACCGATCTGGCATTGCCGGAAGTGGTCTTTGCGGTGGGCGGGATTCCGACGGCGCCGTATGCGACGCCGGGCACCCGGGAGGGGGCCGAGGCGGTGCGGGCGCTGGCGGCGAAGTGCGACGCGTTGTTGATGGATCGGCATGGCGCGCTGACGATGGGGTCTAGCCTGATGGACGCCTACTATAAGATGGAGAAGATTGAGCACGCGGCGCAGACGATTTTGATCGCGAGGTCGTTGGGGGAGATTCGGACGCTCACGGGGGATGAAATGGAGCGGATACTGAAAGCGCGTGTGGCGTATGGGGCGACCGGCAAGTTGTATCTGAACGGCCCTCGGTGACGTTGTTATAATGACGGGCTTTTTTATTTTATTTCACTTAGTTATAATTATGCGTAAAATGCGCCGGATGCTTAGACAGAACAAACTGAACAGTGTGATATGCTGTCCGTAGTAATAGTGAGCGTTGCGCGATCTTTTTTGGGGGAGCGTTGGCGGCTTCGGTAGTCTCCAAAATCTCCTCGAAGCGGGTTTATTCGAGACGGTGTATTTGGTGCGGGTCGTATCTCGAAGGGAGTCATCTGTTGGATGAGTGACGACGCCCCTATCGAAAAATCGCGCGTCTGTCCCAGTTGCCGCATGCAGATCAGCGTGCTGGCGACGAAGTGCCGTTTTTGCGGTGAGGAAGTGGGCAAGCCGAAGGACGAGTCGCGCAAGTTGTCGATCCACGATTTAGGCGGCGAGCACGTGTACCATCGGGCGCCTTCGGGAAGCGTGATGGAGGCGCTTGAGGCATTTCGCGCTGACGAGACTTTGTCGAGTAGCGATCCGACGGCCGCGTTGAACAAGCTCGACTTGGGTTTGGATCCTCTGCCGAAAATCCCGGGCGCGGAGCACGTGCCTTCGGCTTTCGACGTGGGGTATCGTTCGCCTCCGGCGCCCGGAGCGAAGAAGAAGCCGGAGACCAATGGCAGTCGCACGGGCCTGATCGTGGGGGCGGTGATCGGGATCGCGGTCTTGGTGGGCGCGGTGATGGCGGGCCCGCGCATCCTGGATTCTTTCAAGAAAGAGGACACAACGAACAAGCCTGCGCCGTATGTGAATCGCGCGGCGGAGATTTTGCAATCGGGCGGTCCGGCGATCGATGCGTTGGAGGCGGCGGTGGACGCGATCGGGCACGAGGACAGCGCGGTGAACCGCCACATAGCGACGGACGCGGCGAAGGAGTTGGATACGTACGTGACCGGCCTGCTGAACGCGAGCCCCTTTGACGCGAAGAAGTTGGGTGAAGCGTCGAGTCTGGCGGCGCGGGGCGCGACGTTGTTTCCGGATGAAATTACGCAGCGGTTGGCTGCGGAGACGAAGGAAGACGACCGCGTGTACAAGATGGTGCTGATCAATATCGATCGCTCGACGGACACGGCTGTATTCAAGTTGATCGAGCCGGGTTCGCCCGAGGTGAAAGTGCGCGAGGGCGATACCCTTCAGGGGCGTTTTTTGGTCCGGACGATCGTGGGGAGCAAATCGGTCACCTTGGCTGATACGAAGCGCGCGAGCCGGGGTGTGGTGTATGAACTGGGGAGCGCGCCGATGCCCGTCCAGTGATGGACGCGGGTGTCGAAGCGGCGCTGAAAGGCAATGGGAGGGCGTGGGGTGGCGGTGTTGAATTCCAGAGTCGCGTGCGCCTTGGCGGCGCTCGTGTTTTGCGCGAGCGTGGCCGGCGGGTGCGCGAGCACGAAGGATAAATCTTCACGAGCAGCGGGCGGTGCCGCGCCGGCGACGCGCGAGTCGCTCGAGGCGCAATTGCGTGCGGCGATCGACGAGGAGTTGGCCCGCGCGCGCAAGGCCCAGGGGCCGGAGAGCGAGGAGATCGTTTTCCGGCGGCCTTATTATTACAAGCAATACTTCGAGTATCCCGGCGAGACGAGTGTGTACTCGATCGATTTTACAGAGAAGGAGTCCCGCACAACGCCGCTGACGGCGGAGCTCGAGGTGGAGAAGGTGCGGTATGCGACGAAACTTTACGAAGAGCGCGACGAAGCGAGCCGGGACGGGAATTACTACCGCAGCCAGGGCATCGATTACGTGTCGTATGAGTTGCGCAGCGGCGCGTGGCGCAGGGTCGGCGATTTGTTTCTCGCAAAGAGCACCGAAGAAAACTCCGGTGGCGAATGGAAGCCGGTCCTGGAGAAGCAGCGCCCGCGGGCGATCATTCAGGAAGAACCCAAGCGGTGGTTCGACCGGCTGAAGTTCTGGAAGTAGCGGGCGGCCGAATTGGACACGGTCCGGCCGCAACGCCAGGGGGCGCGGACGAGCGGTTGCGGGCGCACGTCGTGCCGGCACTTCAGCAGGAACCGTCGCCGATGCCGG
>VFKU01000307.1 GCA_009885415.1 Rhodothermota bacterium | reverse complement strand
GCTGCTCATCAAGGCGAAGGGCAAGTGCACCACCGACCACATCTCGATGGCGGGTCCCTGGCTGCGTTTCCGCGGCCACCTCGACAACATCTCGAACAACACGCTGATCGGCGCGACCAACGCCTTCAACGGCCAGACTGGCAAAGTGAAAGATCAGATCAACGGCGAATACAACGACGTCCCGAAAGTTCAGCGCCACTACAAAGCACAGGGTTTCGGTTCTGTCGTCGTCGGCGACGAAAACTACGGCGAAGGCTCCTCGCGCGAACACGCCGCCATGCAGCCGCGCCACCTAGGCGTGCGCGTGGTCTTGGTGAAGAGCTTCGCCCGCATCCACGAAACCAACCTCAAGAAACAGGGGATGCTCGGACTCACCTTCGCGAACCCGGCCGACTACGAAAAAATACAGGAAGACGACACCATCGACGTCCTCGGCCTCACCACCTTCACCCCCGGCACGCCGCTCACGCTCCGCCTGAACCACAAAGACGGCAAGAAGGACGAGATCAAAGCCAATCACACCTACAACGAAAACCAAATCGAATGGTTCAAAGCCGGCGGCGCGCTTAGCCTCATCAAGGCGCAACTTAAGAAGTAACGCCACTACCGATCCCAACGCGGCTGAGAGGGCTCTAAAGCCTTCCTGGCCGTGTTTCCTTTTAGGCAGTCTTGCCTCGTCAATTATTCGATTCCCCTGGTGGCCAATTCCGGCGTGACTCCGTCTTAGATACAGCGTATGTTCATTCCAAGCCGAAGCGGAGACGGCCCATGACCTCACACCAGCTCTTGTCGAAGTGGGTTCGCGAACGCGACGAAGTCGCCTTCCGCGACCTAGTGAAACTCCATGCGCCCATGGTCTTCTCCACTTCCAGACGCATCCTCGGCAACGCCGCAGAGGCCGAAGACGTCACCCAGGAGTGCTTCGAGACCCTCGCCATCGCCCGCCGCGAACCTCGCGGCCACCTCGGCGCGTGGCTCCACCGCGTTACCACCAACCGCTGCATCGATCGCCTCCGCTCGTCTCAGCGCCGCGCCGAGCGCG
>VFKU01000085.1 GCA_009885415.1 Rhodothermota bacterium | reverse complement strand
TCATCACCGGCGCGTCCGGCGGCATCGGCCGCGCCTGCGCGGAAGCCTTCGCCGCCGAAGGCGCGCGCCTCGTGCTTCACGGCCACACGCACATCGAGGCCGTCGACGATCTCGCCCGGCGTTTGCCCGTCGAGTCGCTCGTCGTCCAGGGCGATCTCCGCACCGAAATGGACGCCGCGAAGCTCTTCATCGCCGCCGAGGAAAAATTCGGGCGCATCGACGCCGTTGTCGCGAACGCCGGCCTCTGGCCGCCCCACGCCGCGCCCATCCACACCATGGACCTCGACCAGTGGGACAACACGCTCCGCGCAAATCTCGGCGCCACTTTCCTCTGCGCGCGCGAATACTTCCGCTACCTCGCCGGCGCCCGGCCCGAGTCTGCCTCGCTCATTCTCATCGGCTCGACGGCGGCCGTCTTCGGCGAAGCCGGCCACGCAGACTATTCCGCCGCCAAAGCGGGGCTGACCTACGGCCTCACGCGCTCGCTCAAAAATGAAATCGTCGCGCTCGTGCCCGCGGGCCGCGTAAACGCCGTCTGCCCCGGCTGGACCCTCACCCGCATGACCGAGGACGCGCTCAAAAAACACGCCAACGTCGTCCCCGCGCTCCAGACCCGCGCGATCAGGCGCATCGCCCGCCCCGCCGACATCGCCCCCGCCGTCGTCTTCCTCGCCTCGGAAAAACTCGCGGGTCACATCACCGGCGAAGTCCTCACCATCTCCGGCGGCATGGAAGGCCGCGTCCTTCACCGCCCCGAAGACATCGATCCAATCAAAGCATGAAGGGGAGGGTCGAGCTCCTGCTCGACCGCAGGTTAGCCGCGCGCCATTCGGTCGAGCAGGAGCTCGACCCTCCCCTCAGTCGCGGATCAATCGCACGTCGACTAGCGTGCCTGCGGGAATTTGCATTACGCCCTCGTCAAACGCGATCAGCCCCTCCGCGCCGCAGAGTGCGCTGATGTGCGAGGATCCGTGGTACCCCGTGCGCCGTACCGTGCCGTCCGCCCCAAGCGTCACCGGCACCCAGGCCCGCCGCGTACCGGACTTTCGCGTGAACACGTCGCCCGCCGGCATACGCACGCACAGCGGCCGGTACGCGTGCCCCATCAACGCATACAAGAACGGCCTGACCAGCAACTCGAAAATCACAAAGCTCGACACCGGATTTCCCGGTAGTCCGAAACAGCAGCGTCCCTCACCCACCGCGAAAGTCGTTGGTTTGCCCGGCTGAATCGCGACGCGATCGAAAAGAATCTCGAAGCCCCGCTCGCGCAGTCCGCCGGGCACGAGATCGAAGTCGCCCATCGAAACGCCGCCGGAAATAAGGACCACGTCGCTTTGCGCGACGGCGAGAGAGAGGCACTCCCCGACAGATTCCGCGTTGTCCTTCGCGATGCCGATGTATTGCGGCGCAATCGCCATGCGCGCCACCTGCGCGCAGACCTGCGGACCGTTGCTGTTGCGAATATGCCACGCATCCGGCGTCTGGTTCGCCTCAACCAGCTCGTCGCCTGTCGCGAGTACGGCCACCCTCGGCCGTCGATACACCTGCGGACGTACACAACCCACCGAGGCCATCACCGCGATCTCCGGCGGATGAATGCGCGCGCCGCGCGCGATCAACGCCTCGCCCCTGCGGTAGTCGCGTCCACGCAGCGCGATGTTGTCGTCTGTCGCTGTGCCGGTGAAACGCACAGCGCCGTCCGCTGCGGCCTCGGACAGCTCAACGAGGAACACACAGTCGGTGCCGGAAGGAAGCATCGCGCCGGTCATGATCTTGGCGCACTCGCCCGGCCCAATCGTCTTCTTTGGCGCGTAACCCGCGGCGATCGTTTCCACCACACGCAGCGGCCCGCCCAGATCGGCGCGCCGGCACGCGTAGCCGTCCACCATCGCCTTGTCGTACGGCGGCATCGGCGCGTCCGCCGTCACGTCCTGCGCGAGCACGCGGCCCGCGGCCTCGCTCAGCGCCACCGCTTCCTCACCGAGCACACGCGCGGACCCGAGCGCGATCCGGTAGGCCTCGTCAAAGGAGATCATGCGTCTACTTTTTTACCGGCACGAAGCGCGCGACGATCTCCGCCTCGGGCACCACGTCTTCCCAATCCCAATGCTGCACCCCCACACCGTCCCGTATATACGACAGGCGCGGCGGGACAGTGCCGATGAATTCCATAAACGTCAGCGACTCGATCCGGTGCCCGCTGAAGAGCGGCGAAGTCTGCGCCTGGAAGTCGGCGAATTCGTCTGCATCGCCCATCATCAGCGCGATCATTGGCGGGAGTCCCGGCGTTTCGATCAGCCGATTCAGCGCCGGCACGGATGCGCGGCAGTGTTCGCAGGTCGAGTTCAGGAACGCGACGAGAAACTCGCCCTTGCCGAGATCAAAGTGCTGCCCGTCGGCCTCGAATACGAACTGCGCGAAGGGCCGCGAACCGTCGGCCGGGGCCGTGTCGGCGAACCTGTTTGGCACGGCGCCGCGCGTGAAGAGACCGCCGATGGCGAGACCCACGATAGCGATCT
Source organism: Rhodothermota bacterium (assembly GCA_009885415.1). Lineage (GTDB taxonomy): Bacteria > Hydrogenedentota > Hydrogenedentia > Hydrogenedentales > VFKU01. The sequence goes on along the minus strand of VFKU01000085.1, from coordinate 2,380 downwards.
CAGCGGCCGCAGCGGCAGCAATTCCCATTTTTCTGCTTAACGCGACCGGCGCCGCCCCCCGAAATCCGCCGAACCACGCGAAAGCCAATGCCACGAGGAGCACGACATTCTTGGCCAGCGACTGGGCGGGAGACATCGTGATCCACGCACCGAGACAGCCGCAGTCGGTCAACCCGTGATACCCCCACGCATACGCGATAAGGGAGCTATAGACGAGAATCATCGCGCCCGACGCGAGGTGTGGTACTCCGCGCGCGCGAAAGCCCGCCATCAACGCGCCGCCCAGCACCATCTCGGCGAGCAGCGCGATCCACGCCGAAGCGCGGACCGCGTCCGCATCCTTCACGACGTTGTACGCCGATATCTGCACGGCGAACGCGTCCATGTCGATCGCTTTCGCCGCGGCCGACACAAGAAAGAAAAGACCTATCGCGATCTCGATCCACCGGGCAACTTTCGTCATAGGGGTCAACGCCCTTTCGGGTTCTTCGTACGCGTTATCCTAGCCCTTCGCTGCACCGCAATCGAGTCGGGCCCGCCTCTCGGCAATGGCCCTGCGGCGAAAAAAAGCGCCGGGGCGATCCTCTCGGACCGCCCCGGCGAGAATTCCCGTCGAACCGAAAACTACTTCGCGCCGACCGGCTGGTGCGACGCCGCGTTCGCAATCACGTCGGCCGTTTGCGCCGCGCTGCGGAATTCCGGCGCGTCGTCGGTGTACACGTCCTCGCTGTAAATCCACTTGAAATCGCCGTTCATCAGCGACTCGGTGACCTTGTCGTAGGCCTGATTATGATTGTGGCCCACGGCGCGGAAGTTCCGCGCAATGCGCACCTGCGCGTTGTTGCAGAAAAGATCCGCCAACTCCTGCGGACTCTGGTCGTTCGGGTTCTCGGAGAGCTTGGCCTCGGCCAAGCCGAGCACCGCGGCCATCGCGAAGAGATCGACGCCGATCTCCACGAAGTTGCCCAGGATGCACTGCTCGAACTCGAGCTTCTCTTTGTACTTCGCCATTGTGTGGAAGAGCACCCGCGCGAGCTTGCGCGTCGTCTTTTCGATGAAACGCAACTGCGCCTGGTTCGCCGGGCTGAGGTACTTCACGTTGAAGTCCGAGGCCGACGGGAAATACAGACCCGGATACCACTTCGCGTAAAACTTCGCCGCCGTCATCATCAACTGCATCTTCGATTCCTTCTGGCCAGGTTTCGGCTGAAGGATCGGCATCACCAGCTTGAAGTGCGTGTCCATGGCTTCGCGGCCCATGATGAGATACATGACCTGCGTCGAGCCCTCGAAGATGCGCCCGATGCGCGAGTCGCGCAACCAACGCTCCGTCGGCACGACATGCTCGCCGCGACCGTGCAACGACGACGCCGTCTCGTAGCCGCGCCCGCCTCGCACCTGCATGAAATCGTCAATAATGCGCCACGAGGTCTCCGTGCAGAAGAACTTCGCCGCGGCCGCCTCGAGGCGAATGTCCGCGCCGCCACGGTCCGCATAGGACGCCGCGAGCCACGTAATCGCCTCCATCGCAAACGCGTCGGAGGTGATGTTCGCGGCGTAGCGCGCGATCGATTGATGCTTGCCAATCGGCACGCCCCACTGGATGCGCTCGCTGATCCAGCGCTCCATCTCCTGGATGACCTTCTTCGCGCCGCCCGTGCTCGAGGCCGGCAGGCCCAGGCGCCCGGTGTTCAGCGTAGTCAAGGCGATGCGCAGGCCTTCGCCCGGCTTGCCGATCATGTTTTCCTTCGGCACCTTCACGTTATTAAATTTCAACACGCCATTGCCGATGGCCTTCAAACCCATGAAGTGGCACTTGTATTCCACCTCGAAGCCCGGCATGTCATTCTCGACCAGGAAGGTCGTGATCTGCATACGCTCTTTGCCGTTCACGATCTTGCCCGGAATGTTCGCCATCACCACCAGGATGGTCGCGTCCGTCCCGTTCGTGATCCACAGCTTGGTCCCGTTGATGTAGTAATGGTTCCCGTCTTCGCTCGGGGTCGCGGTCGTGCTCATACGCGCCGGGTCGGAGCCGACCTCGTGCTCGGTCAGCGCGAAGGCCGAAATCTCGCCCGCGGCCATGCGCGGCAACCACTTCTTCTTCTGCTCGGGAGTGCCGAACAATTTCAAGGGCTGCGGCGCGCCGATGCTCTGGTGCGCGGAGAGCCACGTCACCGTGTTCGCGCAGTACGATCCCATGAAGTGCAACGCGCGGCAGTAGTTCGTCTTGCTCAGGCCCAGCCCACCGTATTCCTTGGCGATGCTCATGCCCCACGCGCCGACTTCGGCCAGCGCGCGGCGCGCGTGATCCGGGAACACCCCCGTCTGATCGATTTCCTCGGCGTTGATGTGCTTCTCGCAAACATCCTTCAAGCGC
>VFKU01000322.1 GCA_009885415.1 Rhodothermota bacterium | reverse complement strand
CGCCCCACGCGTACACCGATTTCGCCGCGCTGCTCGGGGCCGTCGAAGCCAACGCGCTCCTCGCGCCGGACGGAGTCATCATTGTCGAGCACGCGACGCGCACGCCCATGCCCGAGCAAATCGGCGCCTACAAACGCACCCGCGTCGCCACCTACGGCGGAACGACGCTCTCTTTTTTCCGCGTAACGGCAGAAATACCGCCAGATTTCGAAACGGTCTGAAGGACGCCACTTAAGTTGATGTTTCTGTTGTCTCGCCATTAAAAATGGCCTCGTCGCCTGAGAATCCACACCACCGAGTATCGCCCGGATCTATTGGCTGGCTTCTTGTCTATAATCGATATCAAGGATTAGAAGGCGCGCAAAATAACGAAGGGGTCAAAATAAAATGGCAAAGAGACGATCGAGTGGACCACAATTTGTGGAATACTTTTGGCCCATCATCGAATCTCTCAAAAAACTTGGAGGTTCGGCAAGGCCGGAAGAAGTTAGTGAACAAATCGCTCAGGACATGAATATCTCGGAAGCGGCACTCTCCGAAGTTTCCAAGAGTGGAAACCCTCGCTTTTATAATCGCGTCGCATGGGGTCGTTTCTATCTAGCGAAGGCCGGTCTCCTCGATTCATCGAGACGAGGGGTCTGGATTCTTACCGAGAAGGGGCGCGCGGCAGACACCAGTTCTCGTGATGCTGCTCTTCGAGTGTTCGATGAAGTCCATGCTCAATTTAAAGGGGGCAGGGCGAGCAAGGTCCCATCGAATGAAGAGGAGATCGAGCCGCCCGCGGGAGACATTGATGCGGCGAATGGGAATGAGATTCGCATAGAGGTATTGAATGTGCTTCGAAGTTTGCCAGATTCAGGATTCGAGCGTTTTTGTCAGCGACTACTACGTGAGTCTGGGTTTCAGGAAGTCAAAGTCACGGGTAAGTCGAGGGACGGAGGTATTGACGGAATAGGCATCCTCCAGGTCAATCCACTGGTAAGTTTCAAGGTACTTTTTCAATGTAAGAAATATTCCGGGAAAGTATCATCCGGGCACGTCCGAGATTTTCGTGGAGCAATGCACGGTCGAGCTGACAAGGGCATCATACTTACTACAGGAACATTTACTGGTGATGCAAAAGACGAAGCTGTCAGAGCTGGAGCGTCGCCCATCGAGCTCGTTGACGGTGAGAAAATCGTAGATATGCTCAAGGATCTAGAACTCGGACTACTTCCGGTGACGACTCATCGGGTTGACGAACAGTTCTTCCATGAGTTCATGAGTTGACAAACAAGCACATTTGAACATTAGATCCTAAACTTGATGTCTGAATCCCAATTCCTAGGCCAGATCGCGATTCTTTTCGGCACGGCGGTGGCCGTGTCGTGGCTGTTCCGCGTCGCGCGCGCGCCATCGATCATCGGTTTCCTCTTTACCGGCATTCTGATCGGCCCCTCCGTGTTCGGCTGGATCGACAGCGACTCGGTCGATCAATTTGCCGAGCTCGGCCTGGTGTTGCTGCTCTTCACCGTGGGTCTCGAGCTCTCGCCCGCGCCGCTCCTGCGCACGGGCCGAAATCTGCTCAAGGCCACCGTCACGCAGATGTTCACCACGGGCGCGGCCGCGGGCGCGATCGTCGGGTTTGCGTTGCATCAGCCGCTCGGCGCGGCGCTGCTCACGGGCCTTGCCGTCGCGCTCAGCAGCACGGCCATCTCGCTCAAACAACTCTCCGACCGCGGCGAAATCTCCACCGTCATGGGCAGCGTCACCACCGGCATCCTGCTGTTGCAAGACGTCATCGTCATCTCCGTCATGGTCCTCCTGCCACTCTTCACCGGGGGGCACGTGGACGCGCCGCATGGGCCCCTGTTCACCATCGGTGCTTTCGTGGGCCTCGCGGCGGTCATCGCGGCCGGGCGTTACTTGCTGCCTGCGATTGTCACCCAAGTGCAGGGCCGTGGCGGCCAGGAATTGGCCACGCTCTTCGCTGTGATGATGGCCGGCGGCGGCGCGTGGCTTTCGAGCCTGGCGGGCTGGAGCCCCGCGCTTGGCGCGTGTATCGCGGGCCTCCTCCTCGCCAATGCCGACCTCCGCCACCAGCTCGTCGCCGAGATCACGCCCTTCCGCGACGTGTTCAACGCGCTCTTCTTCATCTCCGTCGGCATGTTGGTGAACGTGGATGACGCGCTCACGCAAGGCGGCGTCATTTTCGCCGCTGTCGGCGCGACATTGGTGGTGAAGAGCGGGCTCACCGCCGCCGCGGTCCGCATATCGGGGTGGCCGCCGCGCATTGCGTGGCGGGTCGGTCTCGGGCTCTGCACTGTCAGCGAGTTCGCCTACGTGTTGCTGCATCAGGCGGCCTCCGCCGGCCTCGTCACACACGAATTCTTGCAGGCCTTCGTGGCCTATCTCGTGGGCACCATGATGGCCGGCGCGCTTATCTTTCCCGCCGGCCTCGGCGCGCTGGATCGCCTCGCGCGGCGAAACCGGCCCGGCGCGGACCTTGAGGCCGAAGATGCGGAGCCCGGCGAACTCGCCTTGCGCGAACACGTCGTCGTCGTCGGCTACGGCGTGACCGGGAGCAACCTCGCGCGGGTGCTCAAAAGTACGCACGTACCCTTCTGCGTCATCGAGCTGAATCAGGCTTCGATCCGCGAAGCGCAGGCCGCCGGCGCGCACGTCGTGCTTGGCGACGCGGCTCGCATAACGATTCTACGGCACGCGGGCATCGAGCGTGCGAGCGCGTTGGTGGTGGCGATTAACGATCCGCAGGCGACACGGCGCATCGTCTCCATCGCCCGTGCGGCCTGCCCGGTGCTCCACATCGTCGTGCGCACGCAGTATGTCTCCGAACTCGAGGACCTCTCCAAGCGCGGCGCGAACGTCGTCGTACCGGCCGACTTCGAGGCCTCGGTGCGGATTTTCTCGCACGTGCTCGAAGAGCTCGGCGTGCCGCGCAACATCCTTGCCGCGCAAATCGCCGCCGTCCGCGCGGGCGGTTACGGCGTCTTCCGCGGCAAATCGAGCGGCAGCCAGGAAAGCCTCGAAGATTTGCTCAAGGTCCTCCAAATCTCCGCGACGCAGACTTTTTTTCTGCCCGACACCAGCCCCGCCTGCAACCGGACTCTGCGCGAGATCGATCTGCGCAACCGCAGCGGGGCGACGCTCATCGCGGTCGTGCGCGACCGCAAGCCGGTGACGAACCCCGAGGCGGATTTCCGTTTGCTGGCGAACGACGTCCTCGTGCTCGTCGGCGCGCATGCGCAACTCACCGAGGCCAGCAAGCTGCTCGACGCCTCGTCTCAGCTCGACGCAAGCCCGCCCTCGGGCCACTAAAGCGGTTTAGGAAAAACTGTAGCCGAGCAAAAAACCGGTAGGGCGGGTCATGACCCGCCCTACCGGGTTTTTGCTCAAAAACGGTCCGGCTCGCAGCTACAGTTTTTCTTAAACTGCTCTAAGGTCCGCTTCTCAACACGTCGCCCCTTTCGGTCTCGTGCTGTTCCGAAAATACCCAACCCCGTCATTGCGAGGAGGACGCGATAGGCGCTCGTATTCGCGCAACACCAATCCTTTCGCGGCCGACGAAGCAATCTCAAGGTCCAGCGATCCGGCCTCGCGGGCAAGTAACCCATTTTCATCCTCTCCGGACGAAGGACGCCTTCATGAATAGTCGTAATCGGCGCTTGGTAAACGACTTACAACACTCCCGGACTCTACGCAACGCCCCCGAGATCCCCATTTCTGTGGTACGATTCCTCTAGGGGGAGTATTTCTTGACCACGCCGCGTCAAACACCGCTGG
>VFKU01000312.1 GCA_009885415.1 Rhodothermota bacterium | reverse complement strand
GGGAGGAGCTTGCGGCCGTCGGGTGCGATGAACTCGGCCGTGGCGGAGTGCGCTTCGATCTTCGCGAAGTAGTCGGGCGGAAGCAGGGTGTCGGAGTCGAGCAGCATGATCCACTCGCCGCGGGCGATGTTCATTGTCTCGTTGATGAGAAAGCCTTTCGAGTTCATGTAGCGCTCGGGAAAGGCGGAGCGCACGAGGTGCAGCTTGGGGTAGGTGAGGGTGACGTTGTCGATGAGGTCGTCGGTGGCGTCGATGCCGGGGACGTAGCAGATGATGACTTCGACGGTGTCGAGATCGAAGTTTTTTTGGTGGGCGAGCGAGCGGAGTACCGCGTGAAGGCGGCGCGTGAAGCGGGTGCTGACGATGATGATGGAATATTTCGGAGGGACGCCCGCGGCCGCTTTCGCGGGGCCGGTCCACACGCGAATGTTTTGCGTGGCGACGCATTCGTCGATGTTCCAGGCGGAGATGCGGGGTTCGAGGCGCTCGCTTAGGCGCGCGGGCAAGTAGAGCATGCCCTCGAATTCCGAGGGGCGGACGGGAACGCGGTCACGCAGGAGAACGTAGCGGCCGTCCGCGTTTACGTGCAGCGTCAGGTTGTGGCGGTAGGCTTCCATGGGGCACACGAGTTTGCAGTGGCGGCCGAAGCTGAAGCCGATGTAGTCGGCGATGCCGGCGCCGAAATCGACAGAGATCGTGAAGGGAGGGCTGAACGCGCCGAGCGAGGTGCTGAGTTTTTCGGTGTGGGTGACGGACCACCATTTAAGTCCGCTTTCCATGCGATCGAAGTGGGCGTTCTCGACGCTGTAGTCGTGCGGGCCGACGAGAATATCTGGCGGGCGGTTGGTGATAAAGGCGAGGGCCTCGGCGGCCAGATCGGTGCGGCGGTCTTCGGTCTCGAGACGGGCGCGATCGAGGGGGTCGTAGTATTTGGGCTGGCGCGCGGCGAAGTGTAGGGGAGAGACCACGTGTTCGCCAGGGACGCTGCGGAGCATGGCGCCCGGCAGAATCCGGCGGACTTCGGGCGTGTCGCGATCGCAGATGCGCTTGAGCGCACAGGCGCGGCAGTTGGGGTTGGTAGGGATCTCGGCGGGCGCGCGTGTCTCGCGCAGAGCGGTTTCGAGCACGGGCTCCGGTTTGGGTCGCGGGGAGCGGCTTAAAATGCGGAGGTGCAGCGTGAGCCGGCGGAGGATCCGCGCGAAGAGATATATATAGTGCCGGTGGAGGAGCCAGGGAATCAGGAAATTGTCCATCGGCTGCCGGCGCAGGGTGGCGTTCGAGAGAAGGATGCGCAGGATCATCGACGCGATGGCGGGCCCGCGATCGAAAAGTTTCGCTGCGAGACGGTGCGCATCGGTCACGTAGTGGGCGTGATCGAGCGCGAGTTGGCGCGCGCCTTCGACGCGGGGCCAGCTCGAGTCCTCTGTAAGGCAGAAGGGGAGGCCGATGAGGTTGGCCTCGATGCCGCGCGATTCGAGTTCGGCGGCGAGCGTTTGCATGGTGTTGAGTGTGGACTGAGTTTCGGTGGCGCCGGTGCAGCCGCCGCGCCGGGAGAAGGGATCGTCGAGCGCGAGATTTACGCGGACGACGTTCCTCGCGGCGAGAAATTCGGCGATCTCAATCGCGTTGGCGGCGTTGGAAAACGGAGCTTGTAGTTGAACGCGCACCGGCAGGTCGAGTTCACGGCATGCGTCGAGCCAGGGGGCGAGGCGCTGCACCTCGTTGTCGGGCGGACACAAGAAGACGTCGAGAAGTCCGAGCGCTGCTAACGGCCGCAGGTGCGCGACGGGGGCGGTGCCGTCCGTGCGCAGGGACAAACGCAGGTCAAGAGCGGCGGCGGCGGGCAGGAGCGTTTCGAGAAGGGCGATGGCGGCGCCATTGGCGAGGACATCAGCTTTCTCGGCTTTGAACACGTGCCGCTGGAGGCGGAGCCAGCGCGAGAGATCGACGAGGCTGAGGCGTTGACCGGCGCGGTTTTGGGTGACGATGAGGCCGCGGGACGGGGGGATTCGGCGCTCGGCGACTTGGAGCGGGTGGGCGGCGTGGGGGCGGGTGATTGTCGCGGGCGGCGAAAGAGTCATCAGTAAGCGCCTAGTGTGGAACGACTTATGACGCGGGGTCGATGATAGCGATACGCGGAGGGTGTGTCAAAAGTATTCCTAGCGTCCGAGGGACTCGCGCAGGCGGGCGAGGTCTTCAAGCGTGAAGCGGTGGTGGGGTTTGTAGCGGCCTTTTTCGAGGGCGACAGCGTAGTCCTTCGCCCACGCTCGGGCGGTGGGTTTGCCGAGGACTTCCACCAGGGTATCGCGGAGCACGCCGTGATCGGGCGGGAGCAAGGGCATGAGGCGATCGGCGTCGGTCCAGTCGAATCCGGTGAGACGATGCAGGAGCGCGACGGGATCGAGATGGTCCCAAAGAAACGGACATCCTGTGATGACAGGTTCGACCGAAGAGGCCGAGCGCAGCGCCAGGCGTAGCGTGCCGCGCTGGAGATCCGGCGGCGGCATGGCCGTGCGATCATGTTGATCGTAGGAGCGAAGGCAGAGTTCGAGGACCTTGGCTTTGATGGCGTTCGTCGTGCTGAGAGAGAGGAGGCGCGTGGAGCTGGAGTAGGCGACCATCTGACCCGAGCGACCGATGCCGGCATGGACGGAATCGGGCAGCGGCCGCGTGGTGTACACGGGGATGCGGCGATTCTGCCCAGTGCGGCGGTGTCGATCGGGGAGGAAGAGCGTGCCCATGGACAGCGGCGGCGCAATGTTTCGCAGGAGGCGTGGCGCGAGCGCGGCAAGATTGCGCGCTTCTACTTTGACCATCTGGGCCAGTTCCTGATCGTTTCGCGCGACAATGAGGCGAAGGCGCGCGCCGCGTTTGGACGCGCTGTGTTGCTCAAGCGCGATTTCGATGGAGTAGGTGTTTTCGCTGATCGCCTCTCCGTTGACCGAACTCCATTCTATGGCCGCTTTGTCTTTTCCTCCACTGACCCAGGGGTCGCGCCGGGAGATGGCGACTTCTAGCGCGCGGGCCAGCGATTCGCCCTGAAAGAAGTGTCGGGCGGGGGGTGCCGCGGGATGATGCGGCGGCTTGTCCAGATCCCACGAGAACTTTGGGCCGCGGGTGGCCGGACGCG
>VFKU01000309.1 GCA_009885415.1 Rhodothermota bacterium | reverse complement strand
CGCAGACGAACTCAGCGCCGACGCCATCATGCGTGCAATGCAAGCGGGTCTCTTCTACGGCACAACGGGCGTGACGCTCGACAAGATCGAAAAGACCGACAAGGAGTATCGCGTCAGCATCGCTGCGAAGGACGGCGTGAAGTACCGCACGCAATTCATCGGCACCCTCGCCGGCTTCGACATCGCCACCATGCCCCGACTCGACGAGGAAGGCAAGCCTCTCCCGCGCGCCACCCTCAAGTACAGCCCCCAGGTAGGCGAAGTCCTCCAAGAAACCACCGACAACCCCGCCTTCTATACCTTCACCGGCAATGAATTGTACGTCCGCGCCCGAGTCTTTTCGGACAAACTCCAGGAGAACCCCGTCGACGAAGGTGATTTCGAGCAGGCCTGGGTCGAGCCGGTGAAGCCGTAGGTGATAATCGTTCCTCAAAACAGGCATCGCATCCAATGAAGACTCAACTGATCCAGAATCAAAAGTGGCCTCCCGATGGAACGATTTGATCGGCCAAATCACGAGGATCCTTTAGCTGGTGGATCATTATATAAGTCATATCGACAGTTCAAATATTACGCCGATAATGTCGTTGGACGCGTCTGGTACGAAATGCGCAAAGGCGAAACTCTTCTCGCGAACCACTGCCGATTTCGGGTGAAACCTAGACACACCATTTTCCTCGATGCCGGCCAGTCGCCTCCGGAGCCCTATGATCCAGAGACCGGATTTCACGGGGACCCTGACACTCCAGGCGAAATGTGGACCCGCCCAAATCCTGCGCTTTCAGACTATCGTCCACTTGCTCAGTACGCACTGACCGTAGGGGGTTACCATTACGCAGACGACAATTTCGGTGTCGACTGTTTTGAGCTAGACCGCATCGGCAGCTTGCTATACAGCCTTACAGGAAAGTGGTTAGGTACATTTGACGAACTGAGGTGTTGCCTCTTTGCTGAACAGCGAAGGCTGTCCCATAGCGACCGATACCCGGAAGGGAAGGATTTAGACTACATGCGCATTCTATATTCGGCAATCTGTCAAGCATGGGATCGCGATGTGGAATTAGTTGCGCATCGCCCAAAGAAAGACCCAAGAGACCTCCGTGTTCCATACCCCGGGCGGGACAACAAGCGCTTCGCGAGGTATGTTTCTGACCTGCTGCATATTGTTTACGAGGAGGCGCGGGATGACCCGAAGTCGCCACCTTCGTTGGCGACAGGAAGAAACTTGCGCCAAGACTATCCAGAACGAGAAGCGCTACAGACTCAAATTCCACAATTAGTAAAAAATCATAACCTAATCGGCATCAATGGATGACTAAGAGACACATACCGAGATCGTGCACGAGCGGTCGCTCCGTTCGTGAATTCAGAAGAACGAAGGAGTTCTCTCCTTTGTGTTCTATACCCCCACTCGAGCTGGCTGAGGAGCCCGTATGACCGGAGGCATTTTTTTGCTTAAAGAAGACAATAACTTGGTGCGCATGGACGAGACTGCTTACAAGTCTGAAGCCCTACTGCAAGAGCTCTTGGCGAACTACCCGGAATTACTGGCGGGTGACCAAATCGACTCAGGCTCTCCGCGCAGATGGCTGCTGGTCAAACGAGAAATGGGCGTGGCCGACGGAGAGAACGTAGCCGACCGATGGGCGCTCGACCACCTTTTTCTGGATCAGGACGGCATACCCACTCTGGTCGAGGTAAAGCGCAGTACCGACACTCGACTGCGCAGAGAGGTCGTGGGACAAATGCTCGACTACGCGGCGAATGCGGTCGTGCACTGGCCCCTTGAAAAGATTCGCAGCGCATTTGAAGCGCGGTGTGAGGCTGAAAATGCCGATCCCGAAGAGGAAATGGCAGAAATCCTGTCCGATGAACAAGACGCCGAGTCCTATTGGCAGATCGTAAAGACTAATCTTCAGGCTGGCAAGGTCCGTATGGTGTTTGTGGCCGATATTATTCCGCCGGAACTTCAACGCATCGTCGAATTTCTCAACCAACAGATGGATCCCGCCGAAGTGCTTGCACTTGAAGTCAAGCAGTACACGGGCGAGAAACACAAGTCTCTCGTCCCGCGAGTAATCGGCCAGACCGCCGAAGCGTTGCTCCGAAAATCGATCCGGCCCGCCGATACAAGGTCGTGGGACGAACCGTCCTTCTTTGACACCCTTTCGCGGAATGCTTCGCCCGATGCCGTCTTATGCGCAAGGCAATTTCTGGAATGGAGCAAGAACAACACCCAGGTACGGTGGGGGCATGGCACGCGGAACGGCAGTTTTCTTCCCCTTCTCGTGCACGAAGGCAATGGTTATAAACTGGCTGCTGCCTATACTTCTGGTGAGCTCGAGATAAACTTTCAACACTACGCAAAAAAGGATGTCCTGAAATCTGAGAAAATGCGTAATGAAATTCTCAGCCGGTTCAACGCAATCGACGGTGTAGCAATTCCAGCCGATGCAATCGCCCGTCGTCCATCCGTTCCTTTTGATGTTCTATCCAAAGGCAACAGGATGGAAAGCGCGCTCCGAGTGTTCGACTGGCTGGTCGAACAAATCCGAGGTGGCAAAGCGTAGCGGCCAAGAAATTACGGCGGTGCCGCAGCTTGGAAAATCTACCAACGAAATTATTGTCGACAGTAGAGCCGACAATTTCGGCAGGTCGCGCCCGTCCAACACATCTGCGCCATCTGCGGACAAATGGCCTACCGCTTCGCCTTCGCCAGTTCGTCCAGCTCGTCCGTGATGCTTTGCAGGACGGGGAAGCGGAAGCCGGTCTTGGGGTCGAGGTCGAGATCGAGGACGCGAAGCGCTACGGGGAGTTGTTCGCGTTTCCATTGGCTGGCGACGAACATGCGGCCGAATTTCGCGGTCCATTCGCGCAGCTTCTCCGCGGCGTGGGCCGGGTGCCGCTCGCACATCACGCGCCAGCAATCGGCCAGCGCCATGCGTCGCTGGGCGAATAGATAGAGTAAGTCGTCGAGCACGACGTAGGGCATCAGGTCGGCCTCGTCGGTCTGGTTCGGCGCGAGTTCGGCGCTGGGCGGAATCGCGAGGATTTTCTGCACGGACTTCAGGCCGTCGCGCTCGGCGATGTGCGCGACAAGCCGCGAGAGCAGCGTCTTGGGCAGGTTCGCCACGGGCGAGTAGCCGCCTTCGTTGTCGCCGCCGGTGGTCGTGTAGCCCACCGCCGCCTCGCTCAGGTTTGAGGTGACCAGCAGCAGCCCGCCGACGTTGTTCGCCCAGTTCAGCATCATCGCGCCGCGGATGCGCGCTTGCAGGTTTTGTTTCGTGAGCGGCTGCACCTTGTCCGCGCCGCCGGTAAGTTCGGCCGCCTTCTTCTCCGCGAGCTTGGCCTCTTCGGAGATCGCGACAACCTGAAAGGGCACGCCGAGTTCTTCGGCCAGCGACTTCGCGGCGTCCTGCGTGCCGCTTGATGAATACGTCTCGTTCGGCAGATACACCGCGCTCACGCGCTGCGCGACCGGCGCGCCCTTGCCCCAGTTCATCCGCCGCGCGGCGT
>VFKU01000599.1 GCA_009885415.1 Rhodothermota bacterium | reverse complement strand
GGATCTCGACGGGCTTGCCGGCGTTGCCGTTGGACTTGGAGGAGTCGTAGGACCAGACGGCCTGCTTCGTCGCCGGATCGATTTCGACCACGGTGCGGAAGTTTTTCACGGTCAGGATGTGGCCGCCGGGCAACACGTGTATGTCGTGAATCCCGCCCCAGGGCATCTCCCACTCCGTCGTTTTTCCGTCGGCGGCAACAATGGAGAGCGTCTTGTCTCCGATCGCCAGCACGCGGTGCTGCGCCGAGACGCCAGAGGAAAGAATTGTTGCGGCGGCGGCAAGGGCGAAAATGCGAAACATGCGGTGGCCTCCGAATTGAGCCCTGAATTCTAGTGCCTGGCCGTGGAGAGTTCCAGCGGACGGGAAACTACCGCAGGCGCACCGGCAGCGCCTTGACGCCGCGCAAGATGAGCGAGTCGTGCCATTCGGGCGTGCCGCCGGCGAGGCGGATGCCGGGCACACGCTCGACGAGGTGTTGCAAGGCGATTTGCGCCTCGAGGCGTGCGAGGGGTGCGCCAAGGCAGAAATGGATGCCGTGACCGAAGGTGAGATGCGGGTTGGGGTCGCGGCCGAGGTCGAACGTATCGGCGTCAGCGAAGGCCGCGGGATCGCGGTTGGCGGCGTTCAGAAATGCGAAGATGCGCTGGCCGCGCTTCAGCGTGCGGCCGTGAAACTCGAGGTCCCGTGCGACAACGCGCGCAATCGAACCGCTGGGCCCGTCGTAGCGCAGCCACTCTTCGACGGCGGCGGGGATAAGCGAGGCGTCTGCACGGACTCGCTCCCACTGCTCTCGGAACTTCATCGAGTAGAGAAACCCGTTTCCGATGAGGTTGGTCGTCGTTTCGTGACCGGCGAACAGGAGCAGGATGCAGGTGCCGACGACTTCGTCGGTGCTCAAACTCTCGCGCTCATCGCGGGCGGACACGAGGCGGCTCATCATGTCGTCACGTGGCGCTGCGGCGCGCTCGTCGATCAAGCCGCGGAAGTATTCGGCCATCGCCTTGGCGCCGGATTCGGCGCGGGCATATTTGTCAGCCGCGGCCTGTGCGGAACCGATGAAGAGAGCGATATCGTCCGACCAGACTTTGACGCGACGCAGATCTTCGCGCGGGACGCCGAGCAGGTCCATGATCACGGTCGCCGGCAAGGGATAGGCGAAATCGGAGATCCAGTCGAGCGGTGCCCCCTCAGCGGCTTTGAGTTCCATGGCGTCGAGCAGCGCCGTGACACTCTGCTCGATGGTGGACCGCAGCGCTTCGACGGAGGCCACGGTAAATACGCGCGTGAAGAGCCGGCGCAAGCGCGTGTGCTCCGGAGGGTCTTGGAAGACCATCCAGTGCGTGAGGTAGCGCGCGAGGTTTTCGACGCCACCGCGCGCCTGTGTCTGGTCGGATTTGAAGAAGGGCGTCAGGCGGTTCGCGGAGAGGTCCTCGGTGTTCAGCGCGACCCCCTTCACGTCATCGTAGCGCGTGACAATCCATGCCTTCATCGCGGGCGACCAATGCACCGGGTCGTCCTGTCGAAGACGCGCGAAAGCGGGGAAGGGATCCGCGTTTACCGTGGGGTCGCTGAGATCGAATACGTACATGCGTGCTCCGTGCTTGGGCGGGACAATAGCGACTCGGCGCGCGCGGGGCAAACGCGGGAAGACCGGCATTGCTCGCGCGGCGGTCTACGCGTTACGATAGCGTCACTCTTCCAAGACTGAAACAACTCACGCCGCTCGGAGACGGATATCGATGACCGCTTGCATCACCGGATGGGCGCACAGCCGCTTCGGAAAACTCGAGGGGGAGACGGTCGAATCGCTGATCGTCGGCGTGGTGACCCGCGCGCTGGATCACGCGGGGATCGCCGCGGCCGACGTCGATGAAATCGTGCTGGGCCATTTCAACGCCGGCTTCTGCGATCAGGATTTTACGGCCTCGCTGGTGCTGCAAGCCTCGGACGGTTTTCGTTTCACCCCGGCGACCCGTGTCGAGAACGCCTGCGCCACGGGTTCGGCCGCTGTGCATACGGCGCTGAAGACGATTGGTGCGGGGCGGGCGCGGATCGCGCTGGCGGTCGGCGTTGAACAGATGACGCGGAGCTCGGCGGCGGAGATTGCCAAGAACCTGTTGAAGGCCTCTTACCTCCCCGAGGATGGGAATACCCCCGGCGGCTTCGCCGGCGTGTTCGGCAAGATCACCGAGCATTACTACGCGCAATACGGCGACAAAACCGACGCACTAGCGATGATCGCCGCGAAGAACCATCGCAACGGCGTGGGCAATCCTTACGCGCAGATGCGCAAGGATCTCGGCTTCGAGTTCTGCCGCGACGAGAGCGAGCGCAACCCGCGCGTGGCGGGGCCGCTCAAGCGTACGGACTGTTCGCCCGTGTCCGACGGGGCCGCGGCGATTGTGATCGCGGACGCGGAGACGGCGGCCGGGATGCGGCGGGCGGTCGCCTTTCGCGCGGCCGAGCATGTGCAGGATTTTCTGCCGATGTCCAAGCGCGAAATTTTGAAATTGGAAGGCTGCCGCCGTGCCTGGACACAGGCCTTGGAAAGTGCGAGCGTATTGCTCGGCGATCTGTCGTTTGTGGAAACGCACGACTGCTTCACGATCGCCGAGTTGCTCGAGTACGAGGCGATGGGCCTGACGCCCTATGGTGAGGGCGCGCGCGCGATCGAAGCGGGCTGGACGGCGAAGGACGGCAAGCTGCCGGTCAACCCCTCCGGCGGCCTGAAGGCCAAGGGCCATCCTATCGGCGCGACAGGCGTGTCTATGCACGTACTCACCGCCATGCAACTGTGCGGCGAGGCCGGAGAGATGCAAATCGAAGACGCCACCCTCGGCGGAATCTTCAACATGGGCGGCGCGGGCGTCGCCAACTACGTCTCGATCCTCGAGAGGACCCGTTAGACCTCGATTCAGTCAGGCGCGCCCGTAGTCATTCCGGCGCGTTGGGCGTGAAGTACCAGTTCAGCTTGTCGACTGCGATGTATTTTTCGATACGCACGTAGCCATGCTTTGCAAAGTACTCGGCCAGTAGTTCGTTCTTGTTTCCTACTTCGTTCTTGTTTCCCACGACAACGTCATGTTCAATGCACACCAGGCCGGGCTTGAATCGCTGAATGTCGAAGCCGTTTAGGGCGGGAATCTCGGCGCCCTCGATATCTATCGACATGAAATCTATGTTCTTGACACCCTCGCGGTCTAGCAAGGAATTCAGGGTAATGGTGGGCACAACGATCGCGTTGCTCTGCCCACCCAGGCTTTCTGCTGAATTCTCCTGTACCGATGACAGGCCCCCATGTGAATAGAAGGTGATCGTGTCGCCGTCGTGATCGGTTACCGCGTAGGTGAAGAACTTGGATTTTGGCCGCTCCTTTGCCCACTCCGGTTTGTGTTCCGCCATCGCGTCGATCGCGTAGCCCGACCAGCCGAGGTGATGCTCCAAGTAGTAGGTCGTGCTGATGATGATGGGATGGTAACAACCGACGTCTAGAAATACGCCATCCTGTTTGTCCTGGAAGAAATCACGAATCACAAACTCTTCATAATACTGCGAGTACTTTACTTGGGCCTCTCTAAGGAACGGGCTCAGGATTTCGCGGAAATTCGGGTCGGGTTTGAGGAAGGGATAAAATTCCAGTCTTTCCTCGGGTGTCGAGGTATCAAAGGATGCGGGCTTCGGTTTTTCGGCCGGTGG
>VFKU01000202.1 GCA_009885415.1 Rhodothermota bacterium | reverse complement strand
GCGCGAGTTGAATGCGGCCATGTACTCGTCGAGGGACTTCATCGCGGCGGCTACGTCGTCCTCGGCCGTGGCTGCGCGCGTAGGCACGGCCAAAAACCCGCCGAGAATCGCCGTAAACGCCAACAGAACGAGTGCAATCACTAGACGCTTGGTCATTATCGTGTCCTCCCGTCGACCAGACTATCTCAAGTCAGGGCTGATTTTACCAGCATGGAGATCACGCAGATTGAAAAATTACCGGCCGGGGCGCTGTTCGCGCTCCGGCCGGAGTACTACGTAACGGGTCGGGTACGTTCCCCGTTTTGGGCTATTTCGCGGGCACGGGATCGTGCTTGTGTCGGCCGTCGGCCTTGGCGGGCTCGGCTTCCGCTTCGATTTCTTCGAGCGGGAGCGGCATGGCCTCTTCTTTGGGCTCCTGGTGCGGGGGTGACATCGTGCACTTGTCGCCGTCGCAGTACACGTCCTGCACTTCGAGGGTGTTCATCAAGCCGAAATCGACCGGCTTGAGCTTGGCCGAGGCGGCGTCGAAGGCCTCTTTCGAGATGGTCTGGTAGGGCGCCTGCGGGTAGTTGTGTTCGGTGAGCGGCAGGAAGCTGATCGACTTGAGGCGCGTCTCGTAGAGCTCGAGAATGCGCGGGATGTCGCGCGCCTCTTCGGGCTTGAAGGTGATCGTCGCGCTGACCTGGTTGTCCGCCCAGTAGTACTGCATCTGCGCGACGTTCTCGACCTGCTCCCAGACGGAGACCTCGTCCTTGGCGCGGTCGAAGTGCTCTTCCTTGACGGGAAAGTAGACGACCCATGTGTTGTCGCCGTAGACGGATTCTTCGATGCGGTGGCCCGACGCGCGCAGCGGCCCGATGAGCGGGCTGGTCTTGTCGATGCGGATCGTGCGGTGGTAATACTTCGAGTGGGCGTAGTGAATGCCCGGCGTGACGCCCGGCATGAGCGAGACCGTGCCGCTGGGTTTCACCGAGGTCTTCTTGATGCTCTCGGGGATGCAGAGCCAGCCGGAGTAAATTTTGTCGAGTTCGCTGATGTAGGTGTAGCCCTTGTCGCACCAATCGAAATGCGTGCGGCGACCGTGCCGCTCGAAGGACTCGACGATGCCGGACTGCGAGAGGCCGATGCGGCGGTTGCGTAGCATAATCGCGTTGGTGCGTTCGTTGTGCGTGGGGATGAGCGTGACGGTCTTGGCATAGAGATACGCGAACTTGAGCGTGCGCTTGTATTCCTCGAAGCTCTCGTGCAGCGAAGGGAAGGTCTCGACGAGGTTGCAGATCTCGAAGGACTCGAGGCTCTGCTCGGCGCAGGGGTTCGTGCCGGCGACCTTCGCGTCGCGCCAGGTCTCGCCGTCCTTCAGGCGGCCGAAGGCGCGCGCGTTCCGGCGCCAGAAATAGCCCGGCTCGCCGTTGGTCGCGGTCTGTTTGCCGATTTTCTCGTAGGAAATGCCGACCTCGGCGAGCACGCTGTTGTT
>VFKU01000164.1 GCA_009885415.1 Rhodothermota bacterium | reverse complement strand
CGCGCCGATACGCCGCGGCGCTGGGGGCAGATGGACGCGACGCGCACGCTGCGCCACCTCATCTTCACCTTCGAAATGTCGCTCGGCATCCAAAAGATCGAAGACACCAGCAAGCCTGTCGTGCGCGACCTGATCTACCTCGTGTTTTTCCGTTGGTTCACGAACTGGCCCAAGGGAAAGATCAAGGGGCCGCCCTTTGTGACGCCGGAGCCCAAGGGTACCTTCGCCGCGGAACAGGCGGAACTGCTGCGGCGCATGGAGCAGTTCGTGGGCGACCTGGAGCGCGAGCCGGAGCGGGTGACCGTCAATCCGGGTCTCGGGCCCATCCCCTTGAGCAAATGGTCTCGCGTGCATGGCGTGCACTGCGATCATCACCTGCGTCAATTTGGCGTCTGAGCCCTGCCGGGGGAAAGGGACGATTAAATGCGCCCACAAAACCTGAATCGCGAAACGCTGCCGGAGTACATCGAGCGCGTCGCCAAGCTGCGCGCCGACACACAAGGGCAGTGGGGGAGCATGGACGCCGCTCGGATGATCCAACACCTGATCTTCATGACCGAAACGAGCCTCGGTCTGCGCGAGGTCCCGGATAAGAGCACGCCGATCGTGCGGAAAATCGGCTGGTGGCTAGTCTTTTGCCTGATGACGACGTGGCCCAAAGGCAGGTTCAAGTCCTTCGACTTCCAGATGCCGTCGCCCGCGGGCGATTTCCCCGCGCAACAGGCCGAGCTCATTCGCCTCATGGAGCGCTTCGTCGTCCAGCTCGAAACAAATCCAGAGCGCCGGACCCTCAGCCCGCTGCTCGGCCCGATTACCATCCAGCAATGGTCGCGCGTGCACGGCGTGCACAACAGCCACCACCTGCGTCAGTTCGGCGTCTGAAAATCACGCGTCGGGCAGCACGGTCCTCGATTCAATGTGCTCCGCCAGGTCCTTCGGCAGCCACCAGGTCGGCTGCAACTGCGCCGGCGAGTAGGCCTTTTCGGCGAGATCGCGGTAATGCGGCGAGTCCTTCTTGTCGCTCTCGCCGACCGGCAGGTACCACCAGCTCTGCACCGGCTTCGTCAGCACGACGATCTGTGTCGAGGTCTGGCCGTTATCGCCCCACTGCGTGAAGTCGTCGCGTTCCTTTTCATAGCCCATGCTGCGCAGCGTGCGCGCGCCGTAATCGCCGCCGCCGCCCACCGGCCACGAGGCCTCGCCGCGCCCGACGCGGAATTTGTCGCCGTATTTCTTGTCGATCGCGCCCATTTCCTTCACCAGCCGGTCCATCGCCTTGGCGAAACTCGCGGCGGCGCTTTGCAATTCCTGATCGTTCAGCTCCGGGTCCGTCTCCGCCTCGCCGCTGACGATTTTGTACCACTGATCGACGCGAAGCGCGACGATCTTCACGGCCTCATCGCCGTAGTCGGCCACCAGTTGCCGCCGCCAGTAGTAATACTTGAGCGCGCCCGTCGAGCCCGCGTCCAGCCGTCCGTCCCACGCCAGCACGTCGGCCAGGCCCTTGGCGAAGTTTTCGTTTGCCGAATGTTCCGCACCGAATTTCTCGCTCGCCGATTTCAGCGCCGCGAGCCAACGCTCGACGCCGTAGACCTTCGTATCGACCGCATAGGCCAGCGCCTCGTCGATGCTGACCGACTCGTCCGCGCGGAGCAACTCGATCGCGCGCGCACCGCGCTGGTTCGTCCATCCGTCGCGCTTGGGCCCATGGTCGAGGCTGGCGTAGATGTACGGCGCGGTCTTCACGAGCGCGAAGGGGCCCTGCGGCAGCATCGCGTCGGGCGGAATATTACAGTTCTGCATGTAGCCCTGCGGCGGATTGAGCAGTTGCAACAAATCCGCCGTGGGGTGGATGCCTTCCCAGGCCGAGCTGGACGTCGTGCCGTCGACCGGGACGGACCAGTCGTAGCCCGCTGGCCGAATCGGCACGCGGCCAGCGCGTTGGTAGTAAATGTTGCCCGCGGTGTCGGCCGTCATGATGTTCTGCGGAAACACATCGAGCGTGTCCAGGCCTTTTTGGAAGTCGCGGTAATCGTGCGCGAAATTAAAGTAGTGCCAGGCGGTCGAGGTGCCGACTGAATCCGCATAGGCCATCGCCGCCGCATAGGCCTTGTTCCCGTGAATGGCGACGACCGGCCCGAGGTGCGATTGCCAGATCGTGTGCTTCTGCGCTTCGCCGCCGCGCACCGCAATGCTGACCTCGCGCTTCTCGAAGGGACGATACTTGTCGTCGTAGAGATACTGCGTCGGGTCGCCGTCCTTGAGCGTGAGCGCGAAAATATCGGCGGTGTCCGGACCGCCCGTGGTCATGGCCCAGCCGATGCTCGCGTTGTGACCAAGCCCGATGTAAGGCGATCCGGGCAGCGTGACGCCGCTGCCATCAAGTTCTCCCGCGTGGATGCGCACCGCCCAAAAGCGCGAAGGCCCGAACCAGTCGAGGTGAGGATCAATGTAGAGGATCGGGGCCTTCACTTCGGTGCGGTGCGGCGCGACGGCCCATTGGTTCGATCCGCGCTGCGCAGGCTCGTAGCCCGGCTTGATTCCGCCGCGCTCGAGATCGCCGAAGGCCTCGTCGATAGACCAGTTGTAGAGGAACAGGCGCCCAAACGCGACGATCATGTACTCATCGACTTTTCGATCGCCCCACCACGCCGGCGTGTCGTCTGCGTGGGCGGCGAAGTAGT
>VFKU01000178.1 GCA_009885415.1 Rhodothermota bacterium | reverse complement strand
GCTGCTGGATTGCCCCGCATATCGGAACGACCCGGGCGCGCAGATGACCTTTAAAATCGTGCTGACCTCGTCCCGGAACAGATCTTCTAAGTCCGTCGCGGGGGGAACGGCAATCACCGAGATTAGTCAGTCCGTGGGGCCGATCTACAATGCCCTCGCCGTGACGCCGAAGGTCTTACAAAGGGAAGATATCGAAGGGACCGTGCTCCTCGTAGACTCCAACTTCAGCACCGACGAACAAGGCCGCACGGTCATTCCGCCATCGGGAAAACTGAACGGTCTGATGGCGATCCTTAAGGGCCGCTCCACCGAAGACCCCGATGTCTATCGTCTAAAGCAAACGATCCTGATTCGCGAAAGCATGCCTACGAAGGCCAAGGGTTTGTGGAAGGGCGGCCTCCGCATCGCCCACGCGCAAATAGGATGCGACTACGAGGTTCGGAACGGATCTATCACGGCATTCCTGCTGCCCGTGGCCGAGGACGAATACTTGATTGTCCTTTCGGCTTTCAATCTTGTGGATGACGACGGAGCAAAGGTGGAAACTGCCGGGAGTCCCAAAGGGTAGGAACACTGCGTTGACAAAGTCCGCCCTCTGGGCCGATCATATCGCATGATCATGGGCATAGTGGAGGCGCGCCGGAAATGACGGACAAAGAACGAATCATCGCTGTAATCGAGGCCCAGCCGGAAGACGCATCCTACGACGAAATTGTCCGTGAATTGGCCTTCGCCCGCATGATCGATCGTGGTCTGAATGACGCCCGCGAAGGCCGCACACTATCTCACGAAGAGATGGGGCGTCGGATCGCCACATGGCGCAAATAAGGTGGACGGCGGAGGCCGCCACGTGGCTGGAAGATATTTTCAACTACATTGCGGTCGACAACGAAGACGCCGCACGCCGGACCATCACGGACATCTACGAAAGGGTGCAAAACCTTCAGACTTTCCCCCGATTGGGCCACCTCCACCAAGCCAGCGCTGAAGGCGACATCCGGGTCTCGCTCCACGGTCACTACCGAATCGCCTACCTCCTCAAGCAAGACGAAACGATTGTCATCTTGGGTGTTTTTCACGGCGCATTGGAGATCGAGCGTTATTTGTAGACGCCGCGCCGCGACTACGCCTCAATACTTCACCTCCATCAAGAACAACCCGCGCGCGGGTGCGGTGAAGCCGACGTAGGGCCCCGGCCCGTGCAAGCGCTCCTCGAGCGCGGACTCCGGTAACACCCCTCGCGCGATCTCCACCAGCGTCCCCGTCAGATTGCGCACCATCTTGTACAAAAACCCATCGCCCTCGAATTCCAGCCGCCACAGATCCCGCGTGTCCCGCGGACCGACCACCGGCCCATCGATAAACTCCGCCGAGTAGATCGTGCGCACCGTTTCCTCGACGCTCGCGCCCTTCGAGCAGAACCCCCCGAAGTCATGCGTGCCGACCACCCGTTGCGCGAGCGCATGCACCCGCCCCCGATCGAAGTCCCCCCGGAAAATCCACCACGAATACCGCGCCACGAAGGGGTCCGGTTCGCGCGCCTGGCAAATCACATACCCATACCGCTTCGACTTCGCATGCCACGTCGCATGAAAATCCACCGCCGCCGGCTCGATGCTCTCCACCCGAATCTCCGGCTGGAGCATCTGCGAAAGCCGCCGCCGCACCTCGTCCAGCGGCACCTCCGCCGCCCAATCGCAACTGAAGACCTGGCCCAGCGCGTGCGCGCCCGAGTCCGTCCGCCCGGCGCTCGTCACGCGGACGGGCGCGCCG
>VFKU01000629.1 GCA_009885415.1 Rhodothermota bacterium | reverse complement strand
GCGACGAGTTCTTCGAGTGCGCGGGGGCCGGAGTAGGGGATTTTGAGGAAGAGGGGCCGGCCTGCGCGGGTGACTCCGGCCAAGGCTCGGGCGATTTGGTCGTTGAGGAATGCGCCGACGTCTTCCGGAGCTACCGCGTCCTTCGTATTCGGCGCAAAGACTTCGAGAAAGTAGTTGAACCCTTTTTCCTCGGCTTCGAGGCGGAAAGCCTTGAAGGCTTCGAGAGTGGCGTGGTCATGCTCCAAGTCGTTGTTGAAGGTCATGGAGTACAGACCGAGATTCGTCCCCTGCGCACGTTCTTCCTGTGTGCATGAATGTTTGCCGCACTGGATGTGATCGAGCGTCGCCGTCCGAAACGGCCTCGACGGCGCGTCGGCATAGGTGCCTTTGCGCGCAAGCCAAATGTCCGAAGTGTCGTTCGCGCGGGCCGCCGGGGTCACGCTCGAATCTTTGAACAGGCCCTCCTCCAAGGCGAGCTGCTCATTGGTAGAGGCAGACATGATGACGATGTCGACAATCCCCTGCTTGACGACATCTCGAATCTTGTTCCGATAGTCCGCCAGTGACGGAGGGCCCCCGCCGGGCTTTGTGCCAGGGGCCGCGATGCCAAAGGCCATGTCGGCATCCTTGGCGTCCGCGAGGATAAAGTCTTTCGACCCGGGGTCGCGCGAAATGGCCTCCAAGCGGCGAGCGAGCGACTTATGCATTAGTTAGATCCCGATCAGGTTGTCGAGCACAAGCATTTTCGATACTTCGCGATTGAGCACTGTCTTTAGCGGGCTCTCGTCCGGGCCCTCAGGGCAAAAGCAGTCTAGAATTTACCATAACAAACGGAGGAATTTGATGGGCGGGCTCCGGCGGCTGGTCACCGCCTCGAGAACCGGGAGGTTGAATTCTTTTCTCCGGCTGACGGCGGAGTGTAGAGGATCACGCGGCGATAGATCATGAATTTTCTCCCATTGACGGGGGGGCGCCGTCGCCCTACAATCGGAGCATGAAAACCTATTGGCTTCGCGCTCTTGTGTTGTTGTTCGCCGCCCTCTGCGCCTTCGGGGCCTCGCCGGAACCGGCCGGGCCTTGGATGCAGAAAGATTTCCTCATCACGTTTTGGTCTCCGCCGCCCGCTACGGACGAGAATCTCGCCAAGGTCGCAGAAGAGGGCTTCAACCTGACGTGGGTGCCGGAGGAGGGCCTCGACGTTGCGGCGCGGCATGGTTTGCGCGCGATGTTGACGAGCGATTTGCTTCGGCCGGAGGTGCTCGACGATGCCGCGAAGCGGGTGGAGTTGGATGCGCTCATTGCGCGGGTGAAGGGGCATCCGGCGTTGGAGGCGTATTACCTGACGGACGAGCCGGGCGCGGGGGCGTTTCCGGGCCTCGGCAAGCTGGTCGC
>VFKU01000734.1 GCA_009885415.1 Rhodothermota bacterium | reverse complement strand
GATAACGATAACGATGAGGATGAAGAGTCGTCGCGGGCGGGAGGCGGTAACGTGCAATTGCAATGGTGGCGAGGGTGGGCTATGTTTCGCGGCGGATTGACTTGATGAGGATGAGAGAGATGGGCCGATGGTCGCAGGTGTTGGATTCAATCGGAGCGGGGACGCCGCCACCGATACCGTTTGTGGATACGCTGCAGATGCCGGGCCTGGAGAAGTGGTCGCCGGGGCGGATTTCGCAGGTGTGGACGGTGCGCGAGGACTTGTTTCATCCGCGTGGGGCGTTGTTTGGCGGGTACATCGCGGCGTTGGCGGACCGCGCGCTGGGGTTGGTGACGATGACGGTGCTGGAGGACGACGAGGCGTTTACGACGGCGGACTTGAACGTGTCGTTTTTTCGCGCGGTGTCGGGCGGGGTGTTGCGGATCGAGGCGGAGGTGATTCACCGCGGGCGATCGCTGATTCAGTGTGAGGCGAATTTTTTTCGGGAGGATGGGAAGCTTGCGGCGAAGGCCTCGGCGTCGCAGGCGGTGATTCCATTCCCGGTGGGATTGGCTGAAGGATGAGGGCGATAGGAAGAACTGGAAGAATTGGACTTATGGGATCTATAGGATCCATGGGACGATTGAAGTCCGGATGATCGGTGCGTCGATCGAGTGAGCGAGCGTCGATTGATGGAGAGACGAGATTGATTTTGGGTAATTTGTCAGCGTTCATATTCGTAGTAGGTGGGGTAGCGGCCTTCGAAGTGGGCGTCGGCTTCGCGGCCCCAGAGGGTCCAGAAGGTGTAGATGCAGAGGGCGGTGCCGAGAGGGAAATCGAGAAAGGCGAAGACGCCGAGGATCATGGCGAGGACGCGGGACCATGATTTTCCGTCGAGCAGGCCCATGCCGGCGGCGAGGCTGGGCAGTGCGAAGAGGAAGAGCACGAAAGCGACGATGAGACCGATCAGGGGCGAGAGGAAAGTCTCGATGAAGCTGCCGGAGAAGAGTCCGCCGATCGTGCAGGCGATGAGGGCCCCGACGGCGCCGATGACCAAAAGGACTCCGCGGATGAGCCAGAGCCAGGCGAGGATTCGAATATGTCGTTCGCGTTCCATGAGCAGGACCTCCGTTACACTCATTAGGATATAGGCAACGGGCGTGCCGAGGGGTGGAATTTTCTTAAGTAATTGATATAGTGAGACTTAACGCTGAATAGGCATATCGAGAGATTCTCGGCGATATGGCGCGATTGGCTGTGGTTTGGCTAGATTTGCCAGAGAACGCCAGAGCGCGGATTTGGCGGATGGGTCTTGGTTTCGGGGTTTAATCAGGTCAGTAAATGCGACTGCGGGCCCGATGACGGGCTTTTCGTATGTTAACAACTGGGAGAAACGAATCATGACGAAGTGGATGTGTGCGTTGGCGATGGCGTTGGTGGCGGTGCCGGGGGCGTGGGCGGAGCGGCCGAAGGACGTGCAGAAGAGTGTGTGGCAACACGTCGAGCAGCAGGTGGGGACGGGTTTCGTCGAGATTGAGTACAGCCGTCCGGCGGTGCGCGGTCGCAAGGTGTATGGCACGGAGTTGGTGCCGTATGACGGGACGCTGTGGCGCGCGGGCGCGAACGAGCGGACGACGATCACGTTTAGCAGTGACGTGACGATCAACGGCCAGGCGCTGAAGGCGGGGAGCTATGGGCTGCTGGTGATCGCGACGGAGAAAGAATGGACGTGGATTTTTAACAAAGACTTCATGTCGCACGGCACGGAGAATTACGACACGAAGAACGACGTGTTGCGGGTGAAGTCGGCGCCGCAGGCGGCGGAACATGCGGAGCGGTTGGTCTATGAGATCAACGACGTGACGGACGAAGGTAGCGCGAAGATCGAGTTGCGCTGGGAGAAGATTCGTTGCGGGTTTGAGGTGAAGTTCGCGGCGCCTGCGCCGGCACCGGCGAAGAAATAGACGGACGATCGCTCACGCGGAGACGCGGAGGCGCAGAGAAGGGATTCAACCGGTTGCGGGTTTCCACCCGCAACCGGTTTTTATTTTTTAGACTTTTCCGGAGTCGATGGCTTGGGCGGCGCGGCGGGCGAGTGCTTTGGTGACTTCGCCGAGGCGGGCGAAGCGTTCGTCTTTGGTGAGGCCGTGGTGGTAGCGGTAGTAGATTTGCTGGATGATGACGGCGCCGCGGTAGAGGGCGAGGACGTAGTACCAGAGCAGGTTTTCGAGATTGAAGCCGGTGCGGCGCAGGTAGATTTTGATGAGTTCGTCGCGGGTGAGCGCGCCGGTTTCGCGGCAGAGGAAGCAGGCGGAGACGCTGGTGGTGGCCTGTTCTTCGCGCGCGTCGGGCCAGGTGGTCAGCGTGACGGCGAAATCTGCGAGGGGATCGCCGACGGTGGCCATTTCCCAGTCGAGCACGCCGACGAGTTTGCAGCCGGTGGCCTTGTCGTAGACGAGGTTGTCGAATTTGAAATCGTTGTG
>VFKU01000717.1 GCA_009885415.1 Rhodothermota bacterium | reverse complement strand
TTCCCCGGGCCAAAGATGCGCGTGAGGCACAGCCGGGACCGGAGTTCCGGCTCGTAGGCGAGCTGAAAATCGATGCCGGCGTTTCGGTAATAACTATTCAACGCGGGCAGGATTACCGGCAGCCAGAATTCCTGAAAACTGAAATCGCTGCGGTAGGTCATGTTGTCGCCGTGGTCGCGCCAGAAGCCCAGAGTCTGCGGGATCGAATAAAGAGGACCCTGGCAGATTGCCGTCCGCGTCAGGAACGCGTCGGGGCACGTACTTAGCGCGGCCGGGATCGGAAGGATTTTTTCGAGCACGGAACGCCGGAAGGCGAGCCCCGACGTGGGCAGGAAGGGAGAAAAGCAAAGCGCCGTGTGGTCGTCCGGGACGTTGAGCAGACCCTTGCCCCATTGCTTCCATAGCGCGAAAACATCCGCCGACATCACGCTATTGCGCTTGCGGCCATAGGGGGTGTCGAGCTGGTGCTGGTAGACGCCGCCGTCCGGATTGAGTCCAATGAACGAAACCAATTCCTCGAGTTTTTTCGGATACCAGTAATCGTCGCTGTCGAGCAGCGCGATGACGTCTCCGGTGGAAGCCTCGAACGCCGCATTGATGGCGGAGGCCTGGCCCGCGTTCTTTTTGAAGATTAATTTCACCGGGATCGGCGACTTTGCGCAGGCCGATTCAATCACCGCTCTCGAATTGTCCGACGAACCGTCGTCGACAATGATCAACTCTATTGGGCGATAGGTCTGCGCGAGCACGCTTTGGATGGATTGCTCGATGAATTTCTCGTAATTGTAGCTGCTGAGCAGCACGCTCACCTTGGGCCGCGGCCGGCGGAACGCGCGGATTCTCCCGAGTAGCGCTCTCATCGACTTCAAGACTCCTGGGGTTTCGGACAAACTCCGCCGCTCCGCTCGCAACTACATTATATCGCGAGCGTTGATTGCCCGTCTGAACGCGGCGTGTTCAGGACTCAGATACAAAGCGGATCGGAAGTCTTTCCCGCTCGAAATACGCGTTGATCGAAGGCATGACCACAGGCAGCCAATACCCGCGAAAATTGAAACGGCCCTTGCCGGCGTTGGCCCCGTGGTCGCGCCAACTGCCGAGGACCGTCTGGTTCGAGAATAGCGGGCCGTGGCAGCAGGAGGCACGCGAGAGGTAGGCGTCGGGGCAGGTGATCAGTTGCTCCGGAATCGGAAAAACATGATCGAGCACTGGTTTGTACATCATGAGGCCGGTCGTCGGCAGGAAGATGCCCACAAGTTCTTTTTGTTTGAGCACATCGACGGTCCCTGCCTTTAACCACTCCGAGCAGATGTCGCCGCTGACGAGCGTAGCTTTCTTGAGATCGCCTTGCGTGTTATCGAGTTGATGCTGATACAGGCCGCCGCCGGGAAAGCGGCGCATGAAATCCAGCATGGCCTCGACCTTGTTCGGCAACCACAGATCGTCGCTGTCAATGAAACACACCACCTCGCCGTGCACTCGCTGAAATCCCGCATTGAGCGCGCTGGCCTGTCCCGCGTTCTTCTGGACGATAAGTTCGGCGGGAATTGGCGCCGCTTCGATCGCGGCGCGTATCACCTCGACCGATTTGTCGGTCGAGCCGTCGTCGACGATCACGAGTTCGAGGTTCTGATAGGTCTGCGAAAAGACGCTCGAGATCGCGTCGCCGACGTAGCGCTCGTAGTTGTAACTCGTCATCAAGACGGACACGAGGGGCCGAGCGGAAAGCGGATGGATCTCGGCGCGAATCATGAGGGGACGTTTTCCGCGCGGCCCGCAGCCAACTCTTCGATGTAGGCCACGACCTTCGGCCCGACAACGCCAATCACGTAACGCGATTCCACCTTGCGCCGGGCATTCTCGCCCAGTTGCCGCCGCCGGGCGGCGTCGCGCAGCAGGCGGACCGTCGCCGCGGCCATGTCTGCCGGTTCAAAGCCGGGCACCAGCACGCCGCAATCCTCCGCAGCGAATTCCTTCGAGCCGCCGGACTCCTCGAAGGTAATGATCGGCTTGCCCAAGAGGCCGCATTCGATGTTCACACGCGGAAAGGGATCATCGCGCGAGGTCATCAGCAGCACGTCGAAAATCCGCATGTAGGGATAGGGGTTTTCCTTGAGGCCCAGCAGCCGCACCTCGCGCTCCACGCCGGCTTCACGGATTCGTTCGCGCACGGCCGCCTCGGTGTGGGGCTCGGTCGTCTCGCCGATCCACAAGAACACGACGCGTCTGCTGTCTTTCCAATCCTGCAGAATGCGAATCGCGGTTTCGACGAAAAGATCGACGCCCTTGCGCAGGCCTACGAAACCGACGCCGCCGACGACGTAGTCCGTCTCCCCGAGACCCAGTTCGGCGCGCAGTTCGTCCGGGCTGCGCTCGGCGGCGCAGGCGCGTACGTAGTCCTCCTCGATCGCCGCGTGAGCGAGGCGAATTTTCGATTCCGGGATGTTGTAGGCCTGCATCAGATGCGACTTCACCGCTTCGGACACGGCGACGTAGCGATCGGTCCGCGTGAGAAAGGCTTCGAGGCGAATTCCGCTTAATTGTTTTAGTGTGCGTTCGAGTTCGCGCACGTGCACCGCGACCGGCGCAGGAAGATCGAGCGTCGCGATGCAGTCGCCGTTCATCGCGGTATTCGAATAGACCACGTCCGGTTTCCACTCGGCATATTCGCGCTTCAGTCGCTCATAATGTGCCTTCTGCTCCGCTTTCGAAGGCGGCGTGGGGCCGTCCGTGGGTAGCAGGAAGGCTTCAGTGGGGGCCAGCGCCTCGTGGCGATCCATCAGCGGCCCCGGTTTACGCACCAGGATGCGGAGGTCCCAGTCGTAATGCTGCCGGATGTAGCGCACGATGGCGAGCAGGCTGAGGGGTGCGCCGGTGAAGTACGCGCCGTGGGTGATGAACAAGACCCGCATCGTCGATTTCCACGCTCCGTTAGGACTTTTTTGCAAAAAGCGGCCCGTATTCGCACCGCTCGAAGGCTTCCAGCTTGCTGTCCACGCCCGCATTGTAAACGTGCCGCCCGTGCGCCTCGAATACTTCGCGCGCTTTGGCGTAGGCATCGTCTTGCAGTTTCACATTGGGCACGCCGATCTGATCGCCGATCTTGTAGTAATTCTTGTCGAAATGGCACTGCTGCACGAGAGGATAGTTCTCCTCGGTCACGGTGATCTTGCCGGGGGGAAACAATTTTGGGAGTTCACCGTAATTGTGATCGACGCCAATCAGATACACCGGGTCGCAGCCGAGGTAAAAGGCCAACTGCAAGGCGATGTAGGTGACCGTCGAGCCCAGGTAGACGATGTCGGCGAAGTTCGTGCTGAACATGGGCGCCATCTCATTCCAGTACTTCTTGTTGCCGATCCGGGCGTTGAAAAAATAGGTGCTCTCGTCCGCGCGAAAGGCGTAGGCGTTGTACAACGACGCCAGTTTGGTTACGCCTTTCACCTTGTGGATCTCCGGCCCGCGCAGCTCCGTTTGTTCCAGGTCCTCGAAGAGCAGGTAATTTAGCTTGAAGCCCCACTCGTCGAACTGGGTGTAGACCCCGTTCGACCCAATCGTAATTTCCTTGCGCAGCGGGCCCACGTCCATCGTCGCCAGGCTCGGGCCGTTTCCAAGAATGAAACAGCGGCGGCCTTTGTATCGGTTGTGCCAGCGCCACATGGCGGATTGGTAGCCGGGAATGACGCCATACCCGAAGCGTCCGTCCTTGTCGCGTCGAAACCCCATCCGGTCATAGAAAAGGTGCCGCGCGCGTAGTAGACGCAGGTATCCCAGGGGCCGCTTGCGCCGCGGGAAGGACTTCCGCCACACGATCATGGGAGCGAGACCTCGACGGCCCGCCGGACGCCATGCCTCATGTCCTGCAATCCCTTCGCGGCGGCAAGCCATAACTCGTTCATGGCTAACCCTTTAGTGCACTCAAACAAACGTACATTCTAGCGAAGCCCGGGGAATCAGTCAACGAATCCCCGGCCGCCGAGTGCAACAAGCTCCCCCTATGTATAGGCGGCGATCGTGACCGCCTGTTCAAGGGGAGTTGGAATCGTGACCTTAGCGAACACCGGAAGCGCACCGCGATACGTGGAAAACCTCCGCATCGGCGGCGGATACGGCTCGTCGCCCGACGGCGGCGTGGACCTCGACTCCGCGGGAAACGTGGCGGCCGACGGCGATCTTACGCTGGACGGTTCGCTGCTCGTCGCCACCGATGCGACCGTCGAAGGCGAGTTCGCCGTGACGGGCATCGACACCACCTGGCGCGTGTCGCTGTCCGCCCGCGAAGGCTGGCCCGCGATCAACGAGGGCTGCTCCGCGCCGACACAAATCCAGGTCGGCGTCTTTCCCCGGCTCAACCTTTACGTGATGGACTTCGACAAGGACATCCAGGAATACGGAAACTGGAACGTGTTCCTGCCCGAGGACTACGACGGTCGCAGCTTGCTGATGCGGGTGTACTGGACCGCCACCGTCGGCACCGCGGGCGTCGTGCGTTTCCGTCCGCACTGCCAGTGCTTCGACGACGGAAGCACCATCGCCGACACCGCCAGCGACGGCGCGATCGAGGACACTTTCATCGCGATAAACACCGTGCACCGCTTCGAGAAGACCCTTACGCTCGTCAACGGCGGCGGCCGAAAGCTCTTGATCGTCGGCCTGCGCCGCGAAGCGGGCGCCGCCACCGACACTTTCGACGCCGACGCCCGTGTGATCGGCATTGAACTCAGCTACGCCTGACGAAAAAGGACCTGCAGCCATGGACAAAGCCTTCAAAGACCAGACCCTCGAAGAACGCACCGAACACGCCCGCGCCCAGATGCACTTCTGGCGCGGGGTCCTGCGCGAGTTGAACCGCGAGCTTACTGCCGTGACCCCGCAGGAACGCGACACCCTGCGCACCCGCGTCGTCGACGTGGTGGAGGCGAAAACGAAACCCGAGATCGTTCCAGTCGTTCAATAACGGGCAAGGCTAAGGAAGTGTCGCGGTCTGCCAATCGTCCGCTCGAGAATTCAAGAGGTATCGAGAGGCCATGATCCAGACCACCACCCG
>VFKU01000684.1 GCA_009885415.1 Rhodothermota bacterium | reverse complement strand
GGCGAAGACCGGCAAGCGGGCCATCTGTCTCGACGTGGATGCCTCAACGCTGGACGCCATGATCTTTAGCCGGGGCGGCGAGATCGTGAAAGAGGATCGAGTCACCTTCGTCTCGCCCCAGACGCTGGCCATGCTCGATATGTTACAAATCCTGTTCAAGGAAGACTTGGCCTACCAGAACACGCCGCGCACCTTCGGCGATCAGACCGCCTTCGGCGCGAACGAAGTCGCCTTCGCGTTCCGGCCGAGCTCCTCGCTGCCGTATTTCAAGCTCGTGATGGAAGGCAACGAAGGCTGGGGCGTCGCGCGCATTCCGCAGGCGGACCCCGCCAAGCCCGCGACGGTTTTGTATGGCGCGAACGTCTCCGTCTTCAAGACGAGCGCCGCTCACCAGTCGGCGGCGTGGGCCTTCCTGAAATATTTCACCTCGCCCAAGGTGAATGCCGAGTGGGCCGTGAAGACGGGCTACCTGCCCTGCCGGAAATCCGCGACCGAGGAACCCGCGCTGCAAAAATTCTGGGCGGAGTGGACCTACAACCGCGTCGCTTTCGATTGTCTCGCCTTCGCGCGCTCCGAGCCGAATGTCGCGGGCTGGCAGACGATGCGGTCTTTGCTGGAAAAAGCCGCGACCGAAGTGGTGACGGGACTGAAGAGTCCGCAAGCCGCGATGGATGCGTTGCAGGCGGCGGTGGATGCGGAGAACGCGCGCCACTGAGACGCGCGACGGCGTCTTAGAACATTTCGTGTTCGGCTGCGAATTCCGCGAGCGCTTCTTCGATCATCGAGTGGTGCTCGCGCTCGACGATCTCGCGGTCGGCCGCGCGCCGCGAAAAGCCCCGGCGATCGCTGTCCGCGTCGCCGCGTGGAATGTGTCGCCGG
The DNA here is from genome assembly GCA_009885415.1 of Rhodothermota bacterium. Lineage (GTDB taxonomy): Bacteria > Hydrogenedentota > Hydrogenedentia > Hydrogenedentales > VFKU01. The sequence continues at coordinate 1,018 of VFKU01000684.1, read as the reverse complement.
TCGCCGACCCGGCGATCGCGCATCAGCGCGCCTTCGATGCTACGGTAGAACCCAGACGGAACCTGGCCGGACATAGCCGATATCTCCCCAACCCCTTGCCCGCGACCGGAGGCGAACCCCGTTCCCATTCGCGCGCTGTCGTATAAAGTATACGCACGACTGCGCTTTTCGTCAAAGCGGTTTTTCGTAATAAGCTGAAAATAAACGAGTTGCGACGAATGCGCCGATTGGAAAGTCAAGTATTATCTAGCGACACCCACCGGTTGGCCCAGGATTTGGTTCATCCACAAGAGAATCTGCTCCCCCGCCAGAGGCTCGGCGGCGAGGAGGTCCGTCCCATGTGCCGCCCCGGGGTAGAGCCGCAACTCGCAAAATTCCTTCGCCAGCTCGTCGAGGTTCTGCACGGTCTTCGCGGAGTAGGCATCGTCTCGCGCCGCCATCATCAGGAGCGGCCGGCCATGAAATTTCTCCATCGCCGGACGGACGCTGACGCCGCGATACTCTTCGCCGGGTGAAAGCAAGACGACGGCTTGGATTTGCGGATCGGAGGCGGCGTAATGTAGCGCGAGGTTCGCGCTGATGCTCGCGCCGGCCAGCGCGAGCCGCTCCGGATCCGCACCGGCCTTCAGGAGTTTCTGTTTCGCGCGGGCGATGTCGTCCAAAATGGCGAGCCACTCTTCGGGCGTGAACGCGCTCGGGTTCGCGCCGCCCTTGCGCGAAGTCTTGGTCTCGCCGTGGCCGCGCAAGTCGATGGCGATCGAGAGATAGCCGCCGGCGCGCGCGAGTTCCGCGAAGGGTTTCCACGCGGCGCGCGTCGAGCCCGCCATGTGCAAAAGGATCAGTCCCGGAGGGCGTGCGGCCTGGGGCGTGTATAGCGTCGCGCCGACGGCGTATCCGCCGGTGCTCTCGAAATTCAGATCGCGGGCGCCCGCGCGCTCGGCGCGGCATCCCCCGAGCGCGACACCGGCAAGCAGGCAAAAAACAAGCGGGAGAGGCCTGAAAACGGCCTTCTCCCGCG
>VFKU01000551.1 GCA_009885415.1 Rhodothermota bacterium | reverse complement strand
TACGTGGATTCGTGGTGGCGGGCGGGTGAGGAGGACGGCGTGGCCCGGGAAACAATTGACCTCTTGGCGGATTGCGGGGCGCAAGTGCTGGTGCAGCGCTTCGACGGGTTGACGGTTTATCTGTTTGAGTTGAAGGTCGGCGGCGCTGTCGCGCGCCAGACCCACGAAGGGGGAAAACCGTGACGGTCGTGACGTTTAGCGTCTCGGTGCGCCGGCTGGATCTCGCGCGGCTCGGCGCGAGCTTGCGCGAAATGGCGGCGCTCAAGATCGCCGAACTGCGCGTCGACGTGTCGGACGGCAGCTTCGTTTCTGAATTCGCGCTAGGCTTCGACGTGATCGAGACGGTACGGCGCGAGTCGGCCCTGCCAATCCACGTGCACCTTATGGCCGAGCGGCCCGACCGCTTTCTGCAAGACTTCGCGCGCCTCGGGTGCGCGGCCGTCACGGTGCCCGTCGAGGCCTGCCTGCACGCGCACCGGATCCTCGGGCGCATCCGCGAGCTCGGCCTGGCGCCCGGCCTCAGCATCCAGCCCGGATCCGCGCTCACGAAACTCGAGTACCTGTTGCCGATGCTCGACCATCTCGTCTTGCCCGTGCGCGACTTCGGCGCGAAGCCGGGCGACGTTCCCGCGGCCGCCTTTGATCGCGTGCGCATCCTCCGCGAAAATCTGGACTACCACGAATCGCGTGCGATGCTGCACGTCGTCGGCGACCTCACCGTGCCCGAGGCCGCACGTCTCGCGGCCATCGGCGCGACCCGCATCGTCCTCGATCGCAAAGATGTCGTCCACGTCGAGCCGCTCGAGGCTTCGATTCAGGCGTATATGGACGCGGTCGCGCAGGCGCGGCGCATCGCCTGATCCAGTCAGCGCGCGCCTCCCAAGAAAATGAAAAGACCGGAGCAGCAACGCGCCGCTCCGGCCGAGTCTGAAAATTTTCCGCTCAACTGTCCTGCGGGAGCTTCACCGCGTCGATCGGCGGGAGCGAACCCTTGTGCGCGCCGAGATCGCGCGAGGGTTTCGACGACTTCGGATCGGCGAGGTAGGCCGCGAGATCGAGGTTGATAAAGTCCGCGTCGCCGTTGTTCGCGATGAAGATGTTGGCGTTCGCCGGCCGTTTGCCGGCTTTCACCAGCGCCTTGTCGATTTGGCCGTCCCACATGATGTCGGGCAGCGTCGCCGAGCCCGCGGCCTTCGAGTAAAGCTCTCCGCGCACGCCCATCGGCTTGAATCCGCCCGTGCCGAATTTGTTGTCATGGATGTAGATGTTGCGCGGGTAGGGGTAGTAGTCCGGGCCGATTTTCTCGTCCTTGTAGGGCAGGTAGCCGCGGATGCTGATGCCCACCGTCGCGTTGCCGCTGAACTCATTCCCGAAGACCTCAACATGGTCGTTCGCCATGATCGACAGACCCGTGCCCGTCGGCACGAAGCCCACGATGTTGCCCTCCGGCGCGAAGTTCACCGTATCGTTGTCGATGCTCTTGTTGTTGAACACGCGCACGTGGTGGCCGCCCTGTTGCGGCAGGTTCGGCAGGTCGAACACGAGAATCCCGCCCGTGTTATGCGTCGCGAGATTGTTGTACACATCCGCGAAGTAGCAGTTCTCGATTTCAATACCCGCGACGTTGTACTTCGCGGTCGAATTGCGCACGACGATGTGCCGGCTCTGCCCGATGTAAATACCCGCGTCCGACGCGCCGCTCACGGTGCAGTTATCGACCAGCACGTTTTCGGAGTCGACAGGATACAAGCCGTAGGCGCCGTTCGTGGTCTTCGGGCCGCCGGTCCATTCCGCGCGAAGCCCGCGAAACGTGATGCCCTTCGCGCCCTTGACCTTGATGCAGTCGCCAATCGTGTCCTCGATGCCGAAGTCCGCCAGCGTCACGCCGCTGCTGGTGACAATCAAGCCCTCGCTGCCGGCGTTCTGCCCCTTGAAGGAGAGGATCGTCTTGTCCTGCCCCGCGCCGCGCAGCGTGACGCGATCCACATCGAGCGAGAGGCCCATCTTGAGGTGGTAGACGCCGGCTTGCAGCTCGACCGTATCGCCCGGCTTCGCCAGGATCAGCGCCTCTTGCAGTTTCTCCTGCGCGTCGGGACCCGGCCCAACGACGATGGCGCCCGCGGGGAAGGCCGCGAGCGTGACGAGCAGTCCGAAAGTGGCGAAGCAGCGGCCAAATTTGTTCATAGAATCCTCTCAAGATTTCGGGCGATTCGCCCGCAACTCAACTCGTCCTATCCTACGCTGCGTTGTTGCATTTCGCCAGTAGAAAAGAAACCGGGCCAGACCGAGGGGTCTGGCCCGGTATATCAAGCGATTCAATGCGTCAGTCGGTATGGGCGGCCTTGTCGTCCTGCGGCAGCGTGACTCCGGCGAGGCGGGGGAGCGAGCCCTTGTGCGGCGCGAGATCGCGCGAGGGTTTGGAAGTGGCCGGGTCGGCCATGTAGGCGCCGAGGTCGAGATTGATGAAGTCGGCGTCTTTACTCTCGTTGATGTAGAGGCCCTTGTCCGCCGGGAGCTTGCCGTCGACCGCCTTGTCTTTGTTGGTGCGCCCGTCCCACACGATGTCGGGCAGCGTCTCGCTGCGCGCGGCGGCGGCGGAGAGCTGGCCGAGCACGCCCATCGGCTTGAAGCCGCCCGTGCCGTACTTGTTGTCGTGCAGGTGGATGCCTTCAGGGTAAGGGTAGTAGTTCGGGTCCTCCTTTTCGCCGGGCTGGCTGAGGTAGGCCGTGATCGAGACGTTGACCGTGCCGTTGCCGGAGAATTCGTTTCCGAAGACTTCGACGTTGTGGTTGGCCATGATGAGCAGGCCCGTGCCGGTGGGCACGTTGCCGACAATATTTCCCGCGGGCGCGAAATTCACCGTGTCGTTGTCGATGCTCTTGTTGTTGAACACGCGCACGTTATGGCCGCCTTGCTGCGGCAGGTTGGGCAGGTCGAACACGAGCAGGCCGCCGGTGTTGTGCGTGGCAAGGTTGTCGTGCACGTCGGCGTTATAGCAGTTCTCGATCTCGATACCGGCGACGTTATATTTCGCGGTCGAATTGCGGACGATGATGTTCTGGCTCTGGCCGATGTAGAGCCCCGCGTCGGAGGCGCCGATCGCAACGCAGCCGTCGAGGAGCACGTTCTTGGACTCGACCGGGTAGAGGCCGTAGGCGCCGTTGGTGGACTTGGGGCCGCCGGTCCATTCGGTGCGGATGCGAATGAAGGAGATGCCGTCGGCGCCCTTCACCTTGATGCCGTCGCCGACGGTGTCTTCGACGGCGAAGTCGCGCAGCGTCACGCCGTCGCTGGTGACCAGTAGGCCCTCGCTGCCGGCGTTCTGGCCTTTGAAGGAGAGGATGGTCTTGTCCATGCCTGCGCCCTTGAGCGTGACGCGGTCGACGTCGAGCGAGAGGCTGCTCTTGAAGTGGTACGTGCCGGCGGCGAGCTCGATGGTGTCGCCGGGTTTGGCGAGGATGAGTGCCTCCTGGAGTTCTTCCTGGACGTTGTCGCTGGGCTTGAGCGTTACGGCGCTGGCGAAGGGCGCGGCGGCCAGGAGCAGGCCGGTGATCACTAGGGTGTATTTCATCGGAGGTCCCTTTCTGAAGGCGGATTTTGCAGTCAAATCCGTGAGAAGGGAGTCTACACGATTAACGCGATTTTGCCAATGGCGGCGTGGATCCGGACAAATACAGCCGCGGGTCGGCGAGCAGCCCGCCGTGATGGATTTCGTAGTGGAGGTGGTAGCCCGTCGCGTTGCCGGATTTGCCGATGCGCCCGATGGTCTGCCCAGCGGCGACGCGCTCGCCATTGCGCACGCTCGTGTCGAGGAGATGCGCGTACAGCGTGCGGTAGCCGTTGCCGTGGTCGAGGATGACGAAGTTGCCGTAGCCTTTGGATTGCCGGTCAAGCGTGGCGACGCCGGCCGCCGAGGCGACGACGGGGGCGCCCCGTGGCGCGGCGATGTCGATCCCGCGGTGGTAGTTGCGCTTGCCGCGCTGCACGCCGAAGCCGCTGGTGATGACGTGCGCGGAGATGTCCACCGGCCAGAGCATGGGCTGCGGCGAGGCCGAGGCGGCGAAGGACTCGCGCGGGCCGTTGCTGGCGCAGGCGCTCAGCGCGCAGACCAAGACCAGCCCGGCGAACCGGGTGCAGTATTTCCCCATGAATTCTCCCCCGATGGCTGCGCGCTTCCCCGGCGCGCGGTAACGATTAGCGACGCGACATGAACAGGCGCAGCACGTACCAGAAGAGAAGCACGACCGACGCGAAGAGCGCGAGCGCGGCGGCGACGTGCTGGTCGGTGTGGTATTCGTGCATGACGCGCGAGGTGTCGTAGAGGATGTAGCCGCAGGCGAAGACGACCATCAGCGCGGTGAAGAGGATGCCGAGGCTGAAGCCGAAGAGGATGCTGCACACGATGAAGCCGAGCGCGGCAAGGCCGGCGACGCCGAGGAAGGGGCCGAGAAAGGAGAAGTTTTTGCGCGTGATGACGACGACGGCGGTGAGGCCGGTAAAGGCGCAGAGCGTGACGATGCCGGCGGCGGGGACGACCTCCGGGCTGCTGTAGTGGACCGCGATGTAGAGGAGCGGCAGGAGGAGTACGGCCTGCGCGACGACGTAGAGCGAGAGGCCGGCGTATTGGATGCCGGTGGAGGTCGAATCCTGCGCCCAGCTGTTGGCCAAGTAGCTCACGCCCATAAACGCGGCGAGCACGACGAGCCAGGAGTAGCCGCCGGCGAAGCTGAGCATGAACTCGACCAGGGTGTTCGAGAAGGGCGTGGCGAGCAGCGCGGCTTCGATCAGGATCAGCGCCGTGATCGCGCCGAAGAGGTGCGTGTAGGTGCGAGAGATGAAGCGGGCGCGCTCCTCGGAGGGCGACTGATCGGCGAGTGTGGTCTGGCGCGGCGCGAAGGAATGTGGTTGCATGGGGTGTCCTCCTGCGAGACGTTGCCGTCTTCTACGTATTACTATACCGCATTTCCCGTGGACTTATTCGGCTTTCGCTGCGGGTTTTGGCGGCCCTTCGCCGGAGGGCTTGGCGGCATTGGCGTTGCGCGGGAGGCCGGCGACCAGCCGTTCGACGAGTTTTTCCATGAAGGGGTTTAGCGGATTGCCGATCCATGCGACGCGGCCGTTCCCGTCGACCACGTAGGCGGTCGGCAGCGTGTTTTCGCGGCCGAAGCCCTCGAAGTAGCGGCCGTTGGTGGTGTGGGCGCGATCGAGCGCAACGCGGAATTCCATGTCGCGGCCTTCTTTTTGGAGGAAGGGTTTTACCGTTTCGGCGTCTTCGTCCGAAATGCCGATGACGACAAGGCCCTTGTCGCCGAATTTTTTTTGCAGGGCCGAGAGTTTCGGGGCGGTGTAGCGGCAGGGCCCGCACCAGGTCGCCCAGAACTCGACGATGAAAATATGCGTGCCGGGGTCCTGCGCGAGCGCGATCGGCTCGCCCTTGACGAAGTCGACGTTCAGCTCGGGGGCCTCGTCGCCCAGCGTGCGCCACGGCGCACTGGTGGCCGTCTCGGCGGCGTAGGCCGCGCCCACGGTGAACTCGGCGGCGACCATTAGGCACCCACAGAAGAGTGCGATCAATGCGCGCATTGGCAAGAGGGGTTCCCGGAAGAGGGGTAAAGTCTCATCATGTATTTTCCTGTATTCCGCTTGGGTCGCGCAAACCGTGCGCGCTGGATGGCATGGGTCGGGTCGCAATCTGGCCGGGGAATCGTTTATTCTTTATATGGCGCAGGGCCTGCGGCGTTGAGGGTCGGGCCCTATTCAACGAGCCGCTGCCGAACCTGGTCAGGTCCGGAAGGAAGCAGCCATAGGCGTGTCGGCGCGTGTGCTGTAGGCTGTCTGGCCGGAGCTGCCGGTCCTGCGCTATGTGACTTAATTCAGTGCGATGACCGCGATGGGTGGCGCATGGGCGGGCCGCCCATGCCACGGCGGGCTGGGGCGTGTTGGCATGGCGGACGATCATTATCTTGTGCTCGCGCGGCGGTGGCGGCCGCAGCGCTTCGACGACGTTGTCGGACAGGAGCACATCACGCGGACGCTGCAGAACTCGTTGCGTTCTGGGCGGATTCACCACGCGTACCTGTTCGTCGGGTCGCGGGGGATTGGGAAGACGACCTCGGCGCGCATCCTCGCGCGCTGCCTGAATTGCCTCTCGAGCGACGGACCCACGGCGGAGCCCTGCGGCGAGTGCCCCAATTGCCGGTCGATCGCGGCGGGGACGAACATCGACGTGCTGGAGATTGACGGCGCCTCGAACAACAGCGTCGAGGACGTGCGGCAGATTCGCGACAACGTGCGGATGGTGCCGTCGAGTTCGCGCTACAAGATATACGTGATCGACGAAGTGCATCAGTTGTCGTCGGCGGCGTTTAACGCCCTGCTCAAAACCCTCGAAGAGCCGCCGCCGCACGCGATCTTCATCCTGGCGACGACGGAAGCGCACAAGATTCCGGCGACAATCATTTCGCGGTGCCAGCGGCTGGATTTCCGGCGGGTCGGCGTGAAGGAATTGATTACGCTGCTGACGCGGATTGTGGTGGCGGAGAAGCGCACGGCGTCGCAGGACGCCTTGTATGCGATTGCGCGCGCGGCGGACGGCGGCGTGCGCGACGCGGAGAGCATCCTCGATCAGTTGTTTTCGTATTGCGACGGCGAGATCACGTATCAGGACGTGTACAGCGTTTTGGGGCTGGTGGACTGGCGCGTGTTGCACGACTTGTGCGACGCGCTGGGCCGCGAGGACGTGGTCCGGCTGCTGACGATTGTCGAGGAGGTCGTCGTCCACGGGAAGGACCTCTCGCAGTTTGCGCAGGAAATCCTGCGGTATTTCAGGAATTTGCTCGTGCTGCGCAGCGGCGGGCCGGCGGAATTGCTGGCGCTGCCGGACGACGAAGTGGCCGAGATGCGCGAGCGCGCGGGACGCTTCACCTTGATGCAGTTGGTGCGGCTGGTCGAGCAGTTTGCTGAATTGGCGACCGGCTTCGATTCGCAGCTCGCGCAGCGGACGGCGCTCGAGGCGATGTTGATTCGCGTGTCGAAACGCGCGGTGGACGTGTCGGTCGAGAGCGTGCTCGAGAAGCTCGCGCTGTTGCGCGAGGGCGGCGCGCCTACTCAGATTCAGCAGGCAGCACCGGCCTCTGCGCCTGCGAAGACGAAGCCCGCGGCAGCGTCGGCTCCGCCCAGCGCTCCTGCCCCCGCGGCTCCTGCGCCAGTATCCAAGCCTGCGGCCTCGGCTAAAAAAAAAAGTGAAGTGAACTTAGAACCGGCCGCGGCGGTTCCGGATTTTGCGGGCCCGGCGACGGCGGCGTCTACGGCGAAGCCGGAGCGTGCTGCGGCAAATGGCGGTGTGTCGGCGCGGCCTGCGGCGCGCGAGCTGAGCGTGCCGGGCGTGACGGCGGAAGACGCGCAGACGCTGCTGGGCGATCCGCATGTGCAGCAGGTGGTGAAGGTGTTCAAGGGCAAAATCGTCGACGTAAAAAGCGTGACGCCGGTGGCGCCTGCGGCGCAGGAAACCGAGTAAGCCCGCGCACGCTTCTGGTGCCGGGCAGGCCTGCTGTGATAGGGTTTTGAGCGAGTCGGGGGCGTAAATCCGCGAGACGCGCGGCGCCGTTGGGGGTCCCGCCGGCCATGAACAAGACGAACGCGTTGTCGTGGTCATCCATGCTGATGGCCACGCTGTTGTTTGGCGTGGCGCTGGGCTTTTCGCTCGGCTATGTCACCTTCTCTCCGCGGCCGCCCGTCGCGGAAGAGGCAAAGGCGCAAGCGCCCCAATCTGCATCCGAGGTTCCTGCGGCGGAACCCTCGCCCGTTCCTGTGAAGACCGCAGCGCCTGCTGCCGTTTCCGCCCCGCCGATCGCCGCTCCGATCATTTCCGCCGGGGCCCCGCAGCCCGGACCAGCGGCCGCGTCCACGCCCGGCCCGGACGGATATTGGGCCGCGCGGCATTTGATCATCGCGGTGAACGGGCAGTGGCTGGCGGAGGGGACGAAGGCGCTGCTCCGCGAGCTGCGTCCGGGCGCGGTGCTTTTGCAGGACGTGAACCTCGGATCGCGAACGCAGACCTTTGCGCTCGTGAAAGAAATTAAAGCGGCCGAGGGTCTCGGCGAGGGCCTGGGCGATTTGCCGCTGATCGCGGTGCAACAGGAGGGCGGCCCCTACAACTTGTTGGGCGTCGAGAATGCGCCAAGCGCGCAGGCGCTTGGGCAGAATGGCGACCCCGAACTCGCGCGGAAAATCGGCCAACAATACGGCGAGGCCTGCGTCGGCCGGGGCATCGCGATCGCGTTCGCGCCGGTGCTGGATGTTTTCGAGGCGGGCGCGATCAATCCGGGCTTCGCGGTGCGGTCCTTCGGCACGGAGCACACGCTGGTCGCGCGCATCGGGCTGGCGATGGCCGACGGATTGCGGCAAGGCGGCGTGTTGCCGGTGGTCAAACATTTTCCGGGCTACGGCGCGGCGACCTACGGGTCCGATGGGCTGCTGGTCGCGCTGAACAAGGACCCGGCGGGATTGGGTCGTTTGCTGTATCCCTTCGATCAGGCGGTACGGCGCGGCGTGCCCGGGATGCTCGTGGCGCATGTCGCGGTGCCGGCGCTCGATCCGGAAAACCCGCGGCGGCCGGCGGCGCTTTCTCCGGTGCTGGTGAGCGAGTTGTTGCGGGCGCGCTGGGGCTATGAAGGCGTGATCGTGGCGGACGACGTGGCGCTAAACTCGATGACGCGCTCGATGGGCGCGGAGCAGGCCTCGGTGCAGGCGCTCGCGGCGGGCTGCGACGCGGTGATCATGCTCGATCCGGATCCGGCGCGGATTCGCGCGGTGAGCGCGGCGATCGCGGCGGCGGTGGAGCGCGGGACACTCTCTCGCGAAAAACTCCAGCAGAGCGTGGCGCGATTGCAGCGATGGCAGGAGGCGATCGTAAATCTGAATCCGATCGGGCCGGGCGCGGAGGGCGGGCGCGTGGCGGAGTTGGCCGCGCCGGCGCACGTGCTGGAGACGGCCATTGCCGCACCGGTAGAAATGCCGGCGACACAAAATCCGCCAACGCCTGCGCCGGCGGTCCAGCCCGCGGCGCCGGAAGTGCCGGCGGCCTCGCCACCGATCGAAACCGCGCCTGCGCCCGCCGCGGTGGATTCGCCGAGCGCAGAAGCGGCGACCGTGCCAAGCGTGGCGGAGCCTGTGCCCGCGACGCCCGAAGCGGCTCCTTTGCCGGTCGCGAGTCCGCCGCCGGCCGAAGTAATGCCGGTGACGAATCCCGCTGCGGCCCCCGCCGCTGCGGCTGCCGCCGCTCCGGCAGACGCAAGCCGCATCGAGCATACGGTGCGCGAGGGGGAGAAACTTTCAGATATCGCACGGGACTATGCCGTGTCCGTCGAGGACATCGTCCGATGGAATGAGCTTTCCTCCGCGTCGCCGAGCGTTGGGGCGAAATTGACTATTTATTTGGGCGATGCAGGCGCGCCGACGAAAGCGCCGGACGCGCCGAGTCCCCCGGCCGCGGTGGCCGCGGAAGTCCCGGCGGCAGAGGCGCCGCAGGCGGAAGCGCCCGTCCCGGCGCCAAACCTTGCGGGTGTGGCGGTCAAGGCCGCGCACACGGTGGTGGCGGGAGAGACGCTGGGCCAGATCGCGGAGAAGTACAAAGTGGCGGAGGCAGACATTAAGTTGTGGAACGGCCTCGAGACCGATGCGCTGGAAGCGGGTGCGGTGCTGACCATTTTTCTCGGCGGCGGTGCGACGCCTGAGATGGAAGCGAAGCCCGAGGCTGCGCCGGAACCTGCAGCGGAGACGCCGTCAGCGCCTGCGACCACTCCGGAGCCAAGCGCGGCCATTCCGGAGCCTTCCACGCCCGCGTCCGTGGCGGAGGCGGCCCCAGCTCCCGCTGCGCCGACGCCTCCCGCGGCGGAAATCGCGACGGAGAAATATGTGGTGCAAGCGGGCGACACGATCAATAAGATTGCGCGGCAATACAAGACGACGCACGAGACAATACTCCATCTCAACAATCTGAAAGACGCCAACCAGATTCGCGCCGGGCAGACGCTGAAGGTGCCGAAGCCGGCGCCGTAGACGCGCAAGGGGAGCGAGGGTTTCGGTGCGGTGCCGCCCAGCTTTGCTGGGCTTGGGAAAGCGGCAGCTCTCGCTGCCGCAGTCCAAAGAGGCCCGTTGATCTTGGGGCGATTGCTCCGTATCCTGTGCGTTCTTGCCGGTGGATGGGCGCGTTGCGCCCTGTTGAATCCAAAAACGAAGGAAGGTGCGCGCCATGCCGATTGCCGATTTTAGTTTGAAGGGTAGGACCGCGGTGGTGACAGGGGCGAGCCGGGGCATCGGCGAGTCGATCGCACGAGCGCTGGCGGAGAACGGCGCGGATCTCGTGATCGCGGCGCGCAAGCAGGAGTCGCTCGAGGGCGTGGCGGCGGCGATACGCAAGGATTTCGGTGTGAAGTGCGTGCCGACTGCGTGTCACACGGGCGATCCGAACGCGATCGCGGCGCTCTTCGCGAAGGTGAAAGCCGAGTTTGGCCGCTGCGACGTGCTGGTGAACAACGCGGCGACGAACCCGTATTTCGGGCCGGCGATCGCGATGGAACTGCCGGCCTTCGACAAGACCTTCGAGGTGAACGTGCGCGGGTACTTCGTGGCGGCGCAGTGCGCGGCGCGGATGATGGTCGAACAGGGCAAGGGCTCGATCATCAACGTCGCGTCGATCGCGGGCCTCTCGCCGGGCGCGATGCAGGTCGTGTACAGCATGACGAAGGCGGCGGTGATCAACATGACCAAGGGTTTCGCCAAAGAGCTCGGATCGAGCAACGTGCGCGTGAACGCGATCTGCCCGGGCGTGGTCGAGACGAAATTCGCGAGCGTGTTGATCAACACGCCGGAGATTTACGATCAGTTCATCAAACAGATTCCGTTGGGGCGTCACGCGCAACCGAGCGAGATGGCGGGGCTGGCGGTGTACCTCGCGTCCGACGCGAGCAGCTACACGACCGGCGCGGCCTTCGTAGCGGACGGCGGGATGACGGCCTGAGCGTCAATAGTCCAAGACGAGTTCTTCGCCTTCAAAGATCAACGGATCGTAGGTCCGCGGACCGTACACGGGCGCGATCGTTTCAGACTCCCATTTGTCGTACAGCCGCATCAATTTCTTCAGCGTGCCCGGGTGTTCACCGGCGAGATCCTTGGATTCACCCGGGTCCTTCGTGAGATGGAAGAGTTTGGGCGGGTGGCCGGCGTAGTGCAGGAATTTCCAGTCCCCTCG
>VFKU01000576.1 GCA_009885415.1 Rhodothermota bacterium | reverse complement strand
TCGTTGATGACCTACGAGGAAGTCCGTCCGTGGGCGAAGGCGATGGCGAAGGCCGTCAACGAGAAAGCGATGCCGCCGTGGGATGCCTCCGAGCATTTCAACGGAGTCTTTAGCAACGAGCGCACGCTTACCAGCGACGAGATCACTATCCTGAATAACTGGATTGCCCAGGGCGCCAAGCGCGGTAATCCGTCGGACGCTCCGGCGCCGATGCAGTTCTCGGACACCGGCTGGAACTTCGGCAAGCCCGATCTCGTGGTCGATTTCTCCGAGCCCTTCTTCGTCAAGGACGAGGTCCAGGATCTCTACGAGAACATCACGACGAAGCTTACGGATGCGCAGCTCCCCGCGGACCGCTGGATTCGCAGCGTCGAATTCAAACCCGGCAGCGACGTCGTGCATCACATCATCGGCCACGCGACCACGGGCGAGCACGCCGGCGACACGAGCCGCGGTATGATCGGCGGCAACGCGCCGGGCGCGGACCAGGCGCAGTGGCCGGACGGTTTCGGCATGCAGTTGAAGAAGGAATCTTCGATTACCTTCGCGATGCACTACCACAAGGAAGCCGGCCCGGGCACGGGCAAGTGGGACAGCTCGCAGATCGGCCTCCAGTTTCACCCGGAGGGCTCGAAGGTGACGCATCCGGTCGTCACCTATCCGATCGCGCACGGCGCCTTCGAGATTCCGCCGAACAACGCGCACTGGAAGGTCGGCGCGTCGCACACCTTCGAGGAAGACACGCTGCTGCTCAACATGCTGCCGCACATGCACCTGCGCGGCACCGCAGCGAAGTACACGGCCTTCTATCCCGACGGCACGACGGAGCTTCTGCTCGACGTTCCGCAGTGGGACTTCAATTGGCAGACGGGTTACAACTACAAGATTCACAAAAACCTACCGGCAGGTACGCGGGTCGAAATGGAGTTCATTTTCAATAACTCGGCGGAGCGCGGCGAGATGGCCGGCTTCGACTCGAACAAGTCGATTCGTTTCGGCGGCCCGACCACGGACGAGATGGACTTGGCCTGGATCACCGTGGCGCCGAAGAAAGAGCAAGAAATCCCCGGCGACTGACCGGGTTGGTATAGTTGAAGGTGTGAGGGAGGGGCCGGGCGTTCGCCGGGCCCCTCCCGATAATTTTTAGGGCGCTGGGGACCGCGAATCGACGTGAGGAAGGTGACGAAACATGAGCGCGAAAGCCGATCTGTGTAAGTGGGTTTTGATTGCGATTGCGGGGATTTCCTTCGCGTTTGCGCCGGTGGCCAGAGGCGAAGAGCCGGTCGCGACGAAACTTGACTCGTCCGAGGCCCGCGATTATCTCGGGAGTTGGACCGTAACCCTCGACATGATGGGGCGCAAGATCAATTTTGGCCTCAAGGTCGTCGACCTCTCCGGCAAGGTCGGCGCGACGATCGACTCCGAGCAGTTGCCGGAGCCGACGGCGATTGATGACATCTCGATCGACGAGCGCGGACACATGCTCCTCAAGTACCCGATGAAGTTTGGGCAACAGGAATTCAAGATCACCGTCAACGCAGAGGTGGCGGCCGAGGGCCTCGAGGGCACCTTCGTCGAAGACAGCGGCCTTTTCAGTGCGCCATTCACCGCGGCTGTCGCGACTGGCGACGACGCGGAGATTCGCGAGACGCGCAGCCGCAACCGCCGCAACGCGGCGAATTCCGCTCGCCTGCGCTTCGGTGACGACAAGGTCAACGTGAATTTCCATCCGCTTCCGACGAGTTCCGAGGACTATAAGCGCCTGAACGAGACGAAGGTCGGCGAGGTTTTCGAGTTCGTCGGCGGGCGCGCGACAAAGCTGATGACCGACGTGAACATGAAGTTCGCGCAGGCCGTGGTGAAAAAGGAAAACGCGGCGCCGAATTATCCCGGCGTGTACAGCCTCTGGATGCGCAAGACCGCGGACGGCTGGGAGCTGGTGTTTAACAACGAGGCCGACATCTGGGGCACGATGCACAGTGCGGAAGCCGATGCCGCGGCGGTGAAACTGGAGAATGGCAAGGCGGAGACGGCGTCGGACACCTTCAAAGTGAGTCTCGACGAGACGCCGAATGGCGGCGTGTTGCGGCTCGTGTGGGGCGACACGCAGTGGAGCGCGCCCTTCGAGGTGGAAGGCTTCGTGCGTCCGCCCGCGCCTGCGCCCGCTGCGGCGCCCGCTACACCTGCAGCGTCCGCGCCGGTCGCGGAAGAAAAAAAGAGCGTCTAAGATACGAAATCAAGGGCGGGACCCAAGTCCAACCCAGCGCGAGAGTAGACGGGGCCGGCGCTCTTTAGCGAGCGTCGGCCCCCTTCGTTTTGTCGCGGATATCGATCAGGGATCTTGCGGCGCGGGCTGATCCACGGTTTTTTCCTCGGTCCACCAATCGTCTTCAGTGTACTTGCGTTTTTCTTCAAGTTGCGCGGCATACCAAGCATCGAATTCTTCCTGCGATTCGATCGTGACGAAGCCGCGCATCGTGTAGTGGTTGATGCCGCAGAGTTGTGCGCAGGCAATCTCGAAGTCGCGCGCGGGCCGGCCGGTGCGTCGGCGGAATTCTTCGGTGCTCATCGTCGGGCGGAAGGAGACCGGCACTCTCATGCCGGGGATCGCGTCCTGCTTCACCCGGAACTCCGGCAGGAAGAAGCTGTGGATGACGTCTTTGGAGCTCAGGCCGATTTGCGCCATGCGGCCCAGCGGCAGGTGGAGCTGGTTCAGCGTCGTGATGTCGTCCTCCGACGCGGGGTCGTTCTTGTCGAGGCCCAGCGAATTGAGCGTGTCATCCATGAGTGCAGGGTCGGTGCGGCCGTAGACGCCGTCGGGGCCGGGGTAGTGGACGTTCCACTGGAATTGTTGGCCGATGACGCGGACGGCGAAGGGATTCTCGCGCGCGGGGTCGGGCGCGGCGACGATTTCGTCGTGCCAGAAGGGGAGCGCGAAGCCGATGAGGAGCAGGGCCTCGGCGCCGGCCATGAGCGCGACGAGGAAATACGGCAGGCGCGTGCGGAGCCCGTGATAGTCAGCGCGAGGGTGCTGCGCGCGGCGGAATTTGAGGAGCGCCGTGGTCATCCACGCGCCCCACACGAGAAACACGAGCAGCATCAGGCCGTGGACGATGAGGATGAAGCTGTCTATTTTCGCGCCGTGTTCCGAGGCGACGAGCGGAAAGCCGAGCCAGCGATTCATGCGCCCGCGCCTCCCTCGCGCTCGGACTGCGGGCTGAAGTCCTGTGCGGCGCCGGGCACGCTGTACTCGTAGGGCCCGCGGTGGACCGCAGGGAGGGTCTCGAAGTTTCCGTCCGCGAGCGGGGGAGAGGGCGCGGTCCATTCCAGCGTGGTGGCGTCCCAGGGATTGCGCTCGGTGCGCTTTCCAAAGAGCACGCTCCACGCAAGATTGAGCAGGAAAAAAATCTGCACGGCGGCGAGCGCGAACGCGGAGTGCGACATGATCTTATTCAGCAGCGCAACGTCCGCCGCGTGCGCGTAGGTGCCGACGCCGCCGTCGTAGAGGCGGCGCGAAACGCCGTGGAAGCCCTGGATCAGCATGGGGAAGAAGATGCCGTTCATGCAGACGAGGGTCGGCCAGAAATGCAGGTGGCCCAGGGTGTCGTTCATGCGGCGTCCGGTGATTTTCGGGAACCAGTGATAGATTCCCGCGAAGATGGCGAAGAGGGTGCCGGGCGCGACGACGTAGTGGAAGTGGCCGACGACGTAGTAGGTGTCGTGGAGGTAGACGTCGGAGATCGCGAGGCCGAGCGGGAGCCCCGTGAGCCCGCCGATGCCGAACATGGGCAGGAAGGCGACCGCGAAAAGCATGGGAACAGGAAAGCGGATCGCGCCGCCCCAGAGCGAGGCGACGAGGATCGTGAGGAGCACGACGGAGGGGATCGAGATAGCCATGGTGGTGATTTCGAAGAAGGCGTTGATCGTGGTGCCCATGCCGGTGAGGTACATGTGGTGCGCCCAGACGACGAAAGAGAAAAAGCCGACCGCGAGCACGGCCGCGACGGCGGCGTGGTAGCCCCAGATCGGCCGGCGCGTGTTGCAGGCGATGATTTCCGCGACGATCCCGATCGCCGGGAGAACGAGCACATAGACCTCCGGGTGCGCGAGAAACCAAAAGAGGTGCTGCCATAGCAGCGGGCTGCCGCCACCTGTCGCGGCGAGTGCTTCGCCGCTAACGACGAGTCCGCTCGGCAAAAAAAAGCTCGTGCCGAGGAGGCGATCGGAGAGTTGCAACACGCCGGCCGCCTCGAGCGGAGGAAACGCAAGCAGCAGCAAAAACGCCGCGCCAAGCTGCGTCCACACGAAAAGCGGCAGGCGCATGAACGACAAACCTTCCGCGCGCGATTGCACGATCGTGACGATCATGTTAATCGAGCCGAAGGTAGAAGCGGCGATGATGAGAATCATGCCCAAGAGCCACACCGTCTGCCCGTCCGGCGCGATGTCCGCCAGCGGCGGATACGAAGTCCAGCCGGATTGCGCGGGGCCGTCCGGTAGGAGAAATCCGCTCAGCATGACGAGTCCGCCGGCGACGTAGGCCCAGTAGCCGAAAAGCGTGAGGCGCGGGAAGGCCATGCCCGGCGCGCCG
>VFKU01000728.1 GCA_009885415.1 Rhodothermota bacterium | reverse complement strand
GCTTCGAGCGTGCCCGCGATTTCGAGTTCGATGTCGTATTTCTCCACCGCGTCGCCCAACTCACGAAGCGTGATCTCGCGGAGCACTGCGGGATCGAGCGTCGTGTCGAACATCTCGAGTTGTTGCAGGCGCAGGCGGAAGGCCGGGTCCATCGCTTCGTGTCGAGCGATGACCTGGCCCAGTTTGTGCAGCGTGGGACACGCATGCATGAGCGCGACGACGCGCTGCGCGGTCGGCGCGTCGGCGGGGAGTGCTGCTTGGGCGACAAGGATCTCATTCTGGCGCGGCGCCGACAGATGTTCGAGAAAGTAGAACGCGGCGTCGTGCACGGCGGGACGAAAACCTGCGTAGCGCTCGGGCACGATTTCCGATACGTCCAACAGCGACGTAAACGCCGAAAGATCCACCGTTTGCCCCCTGTTCAATTCTCGTTGTATCGCTTACTTGCCGGATTTAGCATCCGTCGGCGCCGCGGTCAATTCCTTGGTCCGGGCGGCAATCCTTTTGCGTTACTTGTAGAAGATACGGCGGCGGCCCGAGCGGTCGAAGGGCTTCCAGTCGTCCGCGGGTTGCGCGAGGCGATCGGCGACGGCGTAGAGCACGAGCGGATTGAAGCCGAGCCCGCAGTGGCTGCCAACGACCTCGATGTTGTCCGTTGTCGGCGATTCGATTTCGAGACAGGTTTTCCACGCCGCGACGCCGTCGGTCTTCGTGTAGATCGCCGTACACGGCACCGGGGGCGGTTCGGCGATGGTGTCCGAGAGCGTCGCGCGGCGCTGCGTG
Source organism: Rhodothermota bacterium (assembly GCA_009885415.1). Classification (GTDB taxonomy): domain Bacteria; phylum Hydrogenedentota; class Hydrogenedentia; order Hydrogenedentales; genus VFKU01. The sequence goes on along the minus strand of VFKU01000728.1, from coordinate 241 downwards.
ATGTGCTCGCCGGTCACGCTATCGTAGACGTGAACGGCATAGGAACCGACGCCGGCGGTGGCAAAGGGGCTGCCCATGCTGATGACCTGGCGGCTGGCGTGCGGCAGGCGGCGCGCAATTTCACGCGCGTAGATGCCGCCGAGACTCCACCCGATCAGGCTAATCGTTTGATTCGTCTGGCGAAAGATTTCATCGGTGCGCGTGTACATGCGCTCTTCGAGGTCACCCGCGAGGCCCCAGT
>VFKU01000739.1 GCA_009885415.1 Rhodothermota bacterium | reverse complement strand
CTCGAGCGTCGAGTTGCGTGTGCAGTACGTGCGTCCGGAGTTTACAGTTACAGATCCTCCGACTTGGAAGGAGATTCGCGACAACACGCAGTTGGGACTTTTTGTCGCGAAGCCGACGGAAGAAATCGATCTGCTGGTCGAGTCCAAGCGGATCGAGGCGGGACCCTTCACCATCGCCGCCGGTGCCCAGGCGGAGCAACGCATTGAATTCGTGTTCGACGAGAACGTGCATCTGCTCGGCGTCGAGCCGCACCTGGGGCCGACGGCGACGCGATTCAAAATGCAGTTGTTCTATCCGGACGGACTCGACCGTACCTTGGTGTGGGTGCCCAAGTACCAGCAGCGATGGGCGACGAGTTATCGATTCGCCATGCCGATCGCGGCGCCTGCCGGCACGAAGATGGTGCTGAATGGATATTTCGACAACACGGCGGACAACTCCGCGAACCCGAACAGTCCTCCCGTGGACATTAAGACCGGCCCGGGCCATCTCGATGAACGGCTTTACACCTATCTGCATTACGCGCCGGACGATCACCTGAAGTTACAGCCCTTGCCGGTCGTTACGCCCGCGCAGCAAGGCGGAGGGATGCTGGGCGGGACGGCGACGACCTCGCTGCTTCCGCCGGCGCCGGGGCCGACGGTGGAGGACGCGACGGCGGCGATCGCAGCTTCGATTGAGACGGCGCAGGAGCCGGAGCGTATTCGCATCGCGTCGGACGGATACCACCAGGTGCAGGGGATGATGACGCGCCCGGGCGCGTTTTCGTTGTACGTGTACAACGATCGGATGGAGCCGATTGATCCAAGGAATTTTTCCGGTGAGCTGATGTTCGAAGGCGGCGCGCGCAGTGTCCCGCTGACTCATTATGCGCCGGGCGACGACGCGCTGTCCGCGTGGCTGGACCCGGCGTTTCCGCAGGTCTTCGAGGCCAAGCTGCTGCTGGGCGGGGTGGAGGAGAAGTTCGAGTTTAACTTTGAAAAGCCGAGCCCGGGTGCACAAGGGCCGGCGGGCGAGACGGTGAAAGCACCCTTCGTGCAACCGCCGCACGGGGGTTGGCTCGAGGCGATCGAAGGCACTGGCTATCAGGTGGAAGCGGCGCTGCCGGAATCCGGCGACTTGCGTTTCTATTTTTACGGGCCGCAGATGAAGCCCGTCGATCCGCGGAATTTCCACGGCACGATCGAGACGGGCCAGGCCTCGTCCACGCGCTCGAAGATTAATCTCTCGCAGCCGAGTCCTCGCGCGGAATACTTGCAGGCGAAGATTCCGCCGGGGCTGCCGCAGACGGTCCACGTCTCTCTTGCAATCGCGAACGGCCAGCGCGAGATGGACTTCGAGTTCACCGAACTCAGCGAAGCGCCATGGGACGCCGCCGGAGAGGACTCGAAGGCGCAACCGCTGATCGTCGGCCCGCACGGCAGCCCGGAGATGTATCCCTCGGCGAACGGGTTCAACTTTATCGAGGCGACGCTTCCGAGGCCCGGCGAATTCCGGCTGTACTTCTACGACGGATGGAAGAACGCCGTCGATCCGGGGCTTTTCTCTGCGGAGATCGAAGTCGAGGGCGTGAAGTCGCCGCTTACGCGCCTGGCGCCGGACGATGACTACCTCGTCGCATTCTTGGCCCCCAAGACCCCGGTGCGCGTGAATGCGACGGTGTGGATCGGCGGAAAGCAGGAGACCTTCGCGTTCAAGTTCGACGAAGCGACCGTCGATCCCGCGGGACTCGGGAATATCGGCGTCGCGCACATGGATCACACGCCGCTGCACGGCGGCCAGTTCTTCATGGCGGACAATCTGTTCCACCACGTGGAGGGGGCGATGCCGCTGCCGGGCGAGTTCCGCGCGTATTTTTACGACGACTACCGGCGTCCGATTGATCCGCGTAATTTTTCGGGCACGGCCCGCATCGAGCGATTGAACGAGACGACGGGCGCGGTGACGGAGGACGTGTTTCCCTTGGAGTACCGGCCGGGGGCGGACTACCTCAAGGCGGTGGTCCCGGCGGTGATGCCGAGCACCCTGTACGCGCTGGTGAAACTGGGCGGCGTGGAGAAGCGCTTCGACTTCCAGTTTATGTCTCTGACGGTCGATACCGGCGGCGTGCGGCCGCCGGCGGCGATGCCAGGAATGGACCCCGCGGCCGGCGCGTCCGCGCAACATTCGCATTACCGGCCCCCCTTTGCTATTCCTGCAACGGCACCCGAGATTCTCGCGGCGATCGAGGCCAAAGCGGAAGACCTCCGGCAGCGGATCGCTGCGAAGGACTGGCTGACGCTGTATCAGCCGGCCTTTGACCTCCGGGACTTGGTGGAGGCGCTCACCAAGCCCGAATCCGGGGTGGACGCGAGACAGATCGGCCGCATCAGAATTTTGTATGGTGCGGTGAACCGGACGACCAACAAGATTGACCGCGCGGGAGACACGGCGGACGCCGCCCGGATTCAGGCGACTTTCGAGGAGCTCGAGGGCAGTTTGCGGGAGCTTCGGTCGCTGTTTCCGGTCAAAAAGTAAGCTGCGGGGCCGGAAACTCCGGAATTCACGGAACCCTAGTCCAGGCCCGGTGTTTCCTGAACAGGCTTTTTGTGTGCGTCTGGAGAGGCGGGCACGCTAAGTTGCTGAATTCAGGCCGTTTAGGTCAAGCGCGCGGCGAACATGGCCGGCGCGCAAGGTGGACGCGGCCAATTCGTATTACGTATTATCGGCTACTCGCGTTCGTGTAGGAACAGCGCGGGGTGACCTGGGCGGCTCGCCCGATTTTGGGAGGAATCATGAAGAGCAAGTATCTCGTTTTTTCAGTATGTGCAGTGGCGGTATTGACGGCGGGCGCTTGGGTCTTCGCGCAAGACGCGGCTCCCAAAGGCGAGAAGGGCATCATCGTCGGCGACATCGTCGAGTTGGGCACCTTCGCGATGCAGGGGTATACCCCGGATCTCGTCGCGGCGCACAAGGCGCGGATCGCCGAGGGCTTCCCGGTCGGCATTGTCGAGGAAGAGACCGGCGATGTCTGGGTCTGCGTATTCCGCAACAATGCGCCTGCCTCGCACCTCGAGACGGCGAACAAGTACGTCACTGAGTACATCGGCAAGAAGTGCACCGTCCAAGGCCTGAAATACAAGGCCAAGGGCGTCAACGTCATTCGGATGAGCGTGATCAGCGAGTATTGATCGCGTTTGGATATGGGGCACGACGCGCTGGTATCGGCGCGCGAAAACGGCGGCACTTTCGCTGGGAGAATTAAGCATGCGGGAATCAGGAAAACAAATGGCCCTCTGGGCGGCGCTGGTCGGCGCCTCGCTCGCGGGCGCGGCGCAGGCCGAAGTGACGTTTACCAAGGACGTGCTGCCGATCTTGCAGGAGAATTGCCAGACCTGTCATCGGCCGTCGGGCATCAACCTCTCGGGCATGGTCGCTCCGATGTCGGTGATGACCTACGAGGAAGTCCGTCCGTGGGCGAAGGCGATGGCGAAGGCCGTCAACGAGAAAGCGATGCCGCCGTGGGATGCCTCCG
>VFKU01000400.1 GCA_009885415.1 Rhodothermota bacterium | reverse complement strand
TCGGCTTCAACGCCGGCTCGACCGTGCAAAGCGGCATGGACACGGCCCGCGCGCTCACCATGACCCAAGTCTCGGCCGCCTCCGGCGCGCTCGCGTGGATGGTGCTCGAAGCGATCCAGTTCCGTAAAGCGACCGCGCTCGGCTTCGTCTCCGGGATTCTCGCCGGCCTCGTCGTCATCACGCCCGCCGCCGGCGTCGTCCATCCCATCGGCGCCCTTCTCCTGGGCACGATTTCCTCGGTGGCGTGTTACGTCGCGCTCAAGGCAAAAACGAAAATCGGCTACGACGACAGTCTGGATTGCTTCGGCATCCACGGCGTCGGCAGCGGACTCGGTGTTCTTCTGTTGGTCCTGTTTCTTCGTGAGGAGTGGACGACGGCGAAGCTCGCGGCGGACCCCGATTGGACGGTCCTTCACCAACTGACCGTCCAAATCACCGGCCTGGGCACCACCATCGCGCTCGCCGCGATTGCGACGCTGGCGATTTGTTTTGTCGTCGAGAAGACCGTCGGCTTCCGCCTGCCCGAGCCGAAAGAAAACGCGGGGCTCGATCATGCGCTCCACGGCGAGTCCGGCTACGGCCTGCTCAACCTCAACTGATTCCGAACTCCAGAGGAGACTCTTACGATGAAACTCATCACCGCAATCATACAACCCGATCGGCTCGACCAAGTCCGCGAAGCCCTCATCGCCGCGGAGATCAGCCGCATCACCGTCAGCCGCTGCACCGGACACGGCCGCGCCGAAAGCGCCGAGCTCTACCGCGGACAAATGGTCGTACCCAACCTCATCAACAAAATCCGCCTCGAGATCGCCGTGAACGACGCCTTCCTCGAACCCACGATCGCGGCGATTCTCTCCGCCGCGCGCACGGGCCCCCAAGGAAAAATCGGCGACGGAAAAATCTTCGTCACCGACCTCCAAGAATGCATCCGAATCCGCACCGGCGAGCGCGGCGGTACGGCGATCTAGCCGTCTTAGGTCTAAACGGTGCGAGTCCCGTGCCGAGATGTATGCATATTGAGTATTGAGTTATGCAAATTACAATAACTCTATCCGACGAACTGGCCGCGGAGCTTCAGAAAATGGCCGTCGAATCCAGACGTACACTCACCCAGGTAGTCGAAGACGCCCTGCGCGAGAGTCTGGAATCGAGCCAAGCGTGGCGGCCCTACCGCCGAGAGATCTCGCTTCCGACTTTTGGAAACGGAGGCGTGCTGCCGGGTGTTGACATCTCCAATAATGCTGCCCTGCTGGATATAATGGAGTCCGGATTCGGGATCGACCGTCTCGGACGTTAGCGGTTTGGTTGTCGCGCATCACCCGGTCGCTCAGCGAGAATCAAGAGCCCACCGGCAATCCCGCGCCCTGCCAGGCCATCATTCCGCCCAAAACATTGGCCACGTGCGGATACTTCGCGCGCTTGAGGAACGAGGCCGCGATGCTGCCGCGGTATCCCGTGCCGCAGATCACCACCACCTCGC
>VFKU01000784.1 GCA_009885415.1 Rhodothermota bacterium | reverse complement strand
GGATTTCTGCCGAGCATCCACCAGGGCGTGCAATGCCGCAGTGCGGGCGAGCCGGTGCTGTACCTCAACGACCCCGCGGGGATCGACCGCGAGCGTCGGCGGCGCACGCTGGACGCCGTGCGCGACTTGAACGAGATGCAGCACGCGCGCGACGGCGACCCGGAAACCTTGACGCGCATCGCGCAGTACGAGATGGCGTATCGCATGCAGGTGTCGGTGCCGGAGGTGATGAGCATCGCCGACGAGCCCGAGAGCGTGCGCGAGATGTACGGCGCGAAACCGGGCGAGGCCTCGCTGGCGAACAATTGCCTGCTTGCACGGCGGCTCTCCGAGAAGGGCGTGCGCTTCGTCCAGATTTTCGACTGGGGCTGGGACGTGCATGGCGCGGGCAAGGGCAACGACATCGTCGAATATCTGCCAGAGAAATGCAAGACGATGGACCAGCCCGTCGCGGCGCTGATCAAGGACCTCAAACAACGCGGCCTGCTGGACGAGACGCTCGTCGTGTGGAGCGGCGAATTCGGCCGGACGGCGATGAACGAGGAGCGTGATGGCTCTAAATTTCTCGGCCGCGATCACCATCCGCACGCCTTTTCGATCTGGATGGCGGGCGGCGGCATCAAACGCGGTGCGACGGTCGGTAAGACGGACGATTTCAGCTACAAAATCGTTGAGACTCCGGTGCACATCCATGACTTGCAGGCGACGATTCTGCATTGCCTCGGCATCGACCACGAACGTCTGACCTACCGATTCCAGGGCCGCGACTACCGGCTGACGGACGTCCACGGGCGCGTGGTCAAGGAATTGCTCGCGTAGACCCGCTCGCGGTCATAAAAAATCCTCCTAAGCGGAGCTTAGGGGGACACCCTTGCGAAGTAAACGGCGCGATTATTTCTGCGGCGCGGGGTAAGTGTCGGGCATGACCTTCGTGCCTGTGGTGAATTTGAAGGGCGCGCCTTCGACGCCGGAATCGTAGGTGAGTTCGACGAAGTAGGCGGACCAGCCTTTGGCGGGCGCGGGGATGCTGCCCGTGTAGACGCCGCCGCCCTGGTCGCTGAGGGGCGTGCTGGTCCACGTTTTCTTGATGCGCTCAAGCCGGAAGTCGCGCGCGTCCGGATTCGAAGCCTGCCAGAGCAGTACGGACTTGGGCGTGTCAATGGCCTTGACGTGGGTAATGCCGTCGGCGTCCACGTTCCATGCGAAACGCGGACGCGGGACGTTGTGCACAATTGAGTCGTACCATGCGAGCAACGAGGCCGGCACGTCGGAGCCGCCGAGGCCGTGGTCGGTGTTGGGGACGTAGCGCAGCAGATTCTCGCCCTTGAGGTCGTTCCAGTAAAACTGCCAGGAGTCGGGCACGAAAAACTGATCGCCGGAAGCGTAGACCATGTACTTGGGAATTTGGAAGCGCTCGCGGTACTGGTAGGGCTCTTCAATTTCCAGCAGGCGCTGGTACTCGGGCGTGCCCTGGCGTTCCATAATGCCGGCCGCGACGTAGTCCTGCACGGCGTTCGCGTAGCGCCCGTAGACTTTAAAGTGGTGCTCGAAGGACGGCACCATATTGAGCATATCGATGACAAAGGGCGCGATCGCGATGACGCGAGCATCGACGGCGGCGGTGGTCCAGGTGGTCCAGCCGCGCTTCGAGCCGCCGCAGACGACGAACTTGT
>VFKU01000424.1 GCA_009885415.1 Rhodothermota bacterium | reverse complement strand
CGGCGCGCTCAGCGTCGACTGGATCGTCCGCCACACCCGCTGCAAAGAAGACAGCGCGCTCGGCATCGTCCTCACCGTCTTCTTCGGCGTCGGCATTCTCCTCCTCACGCACATCCAGCAGACCGGCAGCGCCGCGCAGTCCGGCCTCGACAAATTCCTCTTCGGCCAGGCGGCCTCGATCATCGGACGCGACGTCTGGGTCATCGGGACCACCGGCCTCGTCATGTGTCTCGGCGTCGCGCTCGCCTTCAAGGAGTTCAAGATCGTCTCCTTCGACCCCGAATTCGCCCGCGCTATCGGCTTGCGCACGCCGATTATCGAGGCCGCGCTCGCCACGCTCATCGTGCTCGGCGTCGCCATCGGCCTGCAGGCCGTCGGCGTCGTGCTCATGGCCGCGCTCCTCGTCACGCCCGCGGCCGCTGCGCGCTACTGGACCGAGCGCCTCCAGGTCATGATCCTCCTCGCCGCGCTCTTCGGCGGAATCAGTGGCGCGATCGGCGCCTACGTCAGCTACCTCAGCCCGCGCATGCCCACTGGACCGTGGATGGTCGTCGCCGTGTCCGCCCTCTTCACCGTGTCGCTCTTTTTCGCGCCGGACAAAGGCATCGTCGCGCGCGCGGTGCGCCAGTTCCGCCGCGAACGCCGCACCGCCGAGGAAAACGTCCTGCGCACTATGTACCTGCTCGGCGAACGCCTCGGCCGCTGGGACGAATTCCACGCCATGAGCGAAATCCTCCAATACCGCAGCATGTCGCCGGCCAAACTCACGCGCACGCTCGATCGCCTGCACCAAAAAAATCTCGTCACCGAGACGCGCCAGGGCTTCTTCGCGCTCACCCCCGCCGGCGAGGACCGCGGACGCCGCCTCACCCGCCTGCACCGCCTGTGGGAGGTCTACCTCATCCGCAAGCTCGACATCGCTCCCGACCACGTGCATGACGACGCCGAGGAAATCGAGCACATCATCACGCCGGAGCTCGAGGCGCGGCTCGTCGCCGTGCTCGAGAACCCGGAAGAAGATCCGCACCGCCAGCGCATCCCGCACCGGCCCGAAGCTGGACCCACCGCATGAACGGGTGGGCGCAACGCTTCGATGAGGTCTCGTTTGCACCCGGCACCGACGGATTCTGGATCGTCCTCGTCGGCGCGCTCGTCGCGGCCGCGTGTTCCTTCGTCGGCTGTTTTCTCGTGCTCCGGCGCATGTCGATGCTCGGCGACGCGATCAGCCACGCCGTGCTCCCCGGCATCGTGCTCGCCTTCCTCTTCAGCGGCAGCCGCGAAATCCTGCCGATGATCCTCGGCGCAGGCGCGCTCGGATTGCTCACCGCCTTCACCACCGACCTCCTCACGCGCCACGGGAAACTGCCCAACGACGCCTCCATCGGCGTCACCTTCACCTTCCTCTTCGCGATCGGCGTTATCCTCGTTAGCCGATTCACCGGCCAGGTAGACCTTGATCTCGATTGCGTGCTCTACGGAGAGATCCTGTACGCGCCCTTCGACACCCTCAAGCTCAACGGCGCCGACCTCGGCCCGCGCTCCGCCTGGGTCATGGGCACCGTCGCGCTGGCAAATCTCGCCTTCCTTCTCCTCGGCTGGAGCCGCCTCAAAGTCTGCGCCTTCGATTCCGCGCTCGCCGCCGCGCTCGGCGTGAACGTCGTCCTCTGGCACTACCTCCTCATGGCCTTCGTCTCCATGACCACCGTCGCCGCCTTCGAGAGCGTCGGCGTCATCCTCGTCGTCGGCATGCTCATCGTCCCCGCCAACACCGCCTACCTCCTCACCGATCGCCTCTGGCTCATGCACGCCCTCGCCGTGCTCGCCGGCGTACTCAGCGCCCTCGGCGGATACCTCCTCGCCACCGCGCTCAACGGATCCATCGCCGGGGCCATGGCCACGGTGAGCGGACTCCTCTACCTCCTCGCCGCCGTCTTCGGCCCGCGCCACGGAGTACTCTCCAAGCAGATCCACCAGCGCCGCCTGCGAACTGCTCCCGCTGCGGATTCCGTCTCCGGCTGAATCACGTACGCTGCTAGTTGATCCGCAATCCGCGCGACACCGTCACCGCGGAGCCCTCCGCCAGAAACGCCGAGGACGGCGCGCCAGCAATCGCCACCGCGAAACCCGCGCCGTAGAGCAAGGCGACCTCGCCCTCCAGCCGGGCCTCCGTCGCCGTCCAAACCCTCCAGCGCGGATGTTCGACCCGATACTCCACGGTCCGGCCGTCGCGCTGACGGGCGTAACCCCAGTAGTGCTCGGTGATGAATTCCTCCAGGCTTCCCGGCGCGGGATCCGTCGGCGCTCCCGAGAGCGCGACCCGCAAGCCGGCGCGGACGCCCCGATGACGCCAAGAGTACTCGACGCGTATGGGCTGATCCGCAAAGTCGCGCTCTATCGCGTGCGCCATCGGTAGCGCGAGATAGTTTTCCCCGTATACCACATTCGCCGTCCATGCGATCGCGCGGCGCGGCACAAACTCTCGTATGAAGACGACGCCTCGCCGCCACTCCCCCGCTGTTTTGCGGCGGACGTAGAAACGCAGATTGACCTCCTCGAAGTTGCGATGAAAAGGAATCGGCACCCCGAGCACGCGGGTGTCCAAGAACAAGAATCCCACCAGACTGAGGTAGCTACGGCCTTCGAAGGCGTCGAGCTCCGTGCCCGAGGGCACGTAAGGACGCAGCACCACGGGATCGATCTCGTAGTTCAACATCGCCAGATTGCGCCAGACGGCAGTGAGGAAGACAGTGCGGCGCGGATCCATCCGCGGATTCTCGCACATTCACGAGACACGATTCGTTCCTGCGAATGTCCCGCAGAAACGAGGGCCGCGCGGCGCTCGAAAAGTTCCGATGGTCTCCGCGGAGGAGATTCACCCGTCGATTCAAGCGCCTGGATAAACGTTCACGTCCGATCCATTCGGGCGGGCCGTGAACGCGCGATCATTTATTTGGACACCTTGTTAATCAGGACGACCAGCAGCACCACCACAAGTACGCCAATCACCGGCCAAATCCACATTCCTCCGCCCATCCAGCCACCCATCCACCCGTCAGTTTGATTCATCATACAGACCCCTCTATTTAGTAGCGTCGCAGCCAGCCCGCCGTCGAGCACTCACGGTGCCAACGGCAGGCTGGCATGTGCGGCAGATGTGTAGTCTCTGATTTTCCAGTCTGGTTGGCGTACACATCGCTCAGCGGGCCGATGTGGCGCTAAGCAGTTATTTCTGTTCTGTTGGATGTTCCGTGTTATCGCCCGCGGGTTTGTGGTCCATGTCCTTCATCCCTTTCATCATCGGACACTGCGACATGGATTCCTTGCCCATCTGCATGTGATTCATCATGTGATGCATCATCTCCTCCTGCATCTTCGCCTTTCGCGCATCCATGGAGATCCGCTGCTCCACCATGTGCGTAAGGACTGCGGCGATCAGACCTATCTTCTTGTCCTCCGGCGCGCTGTTCATTTGGGCGACATGTTCCGTGAGCTCAGCATTCTGGGCCTTCGTGTCTTCCATCACCTTCTGTTTCTGGTCCTTCATTTCTTGACAGCGCGCCATCATCTTGTCATCCATCGCCATCTTCCCCTTCGCCGGCGCAGCGTCTTGCGCTTGGACCGGAGACCAGATGGCCAGGGCCAAGGCTAATGCGAAGCCTAAACGGATGGCAAGGTTCGTGTTCGTTTGGTTTTTCATGTCCTGTTGCTCCTTATGTTTGTTTTTTCGTTTTTGTTCGCTGTTGGCGTACGGCCAATAGCGCGTTTTATAAATTGATCTCACCCAGGGCTGGGACGCCAATACCGTCACTCCACGCGCTTGGCGCGCGTGGCCGGCCCCACTGGACATTTCATCGAATTACTGACGAGCATGCGGGAATTTTATTTGCCGGCGCCGTGCGGTGTTATCCGCAGCAGCCTCCGGACTTAGACTCGGGCTTAACACCGGCGGACATGGACAGGAATTTTTTCCGGCAGTGGTCGCTGCAAAAATAAAACGTCTTTCCGTCACGTTCGGCCTGGAGAGCGGTTGCTTCGTCCACGGTCATTCCGCAGACGGGGTCTTTGATCACGGTCTTCGTTCCATACATGGTGATGCTTCCTTTTTGGGCTGTCGCCATTGTCTCTCGGTCCCAGTTTTCACGGTCTTCGCGCGACGCCGCCGGGCTCCGTCGAGCTCTTACTCCGAGAACCCTGACTTGGATAGAAGTGTAAATATTCGGATCGAAAGTTCACTTGCCTGTCGGCTTCAGTCAGCGGAAAGGCGATGCTGGGCGGCGCCGCCCGTCCGATCTTGGAGCCAGTCGTAACTCAGACTCGAGCGCCTGCCATCTTGCGGCATTCCTCGGCGCACCGTTGACACGCCTTGGCGCAGCTCTTGCAGTGGTCGTGGGAATGCCGCTGGCATTCTTCGGCGCACGCATCGCATATCTCGGCGCACAATTCGCACACGCCAGCGGAAAATTCCGATCCCCGGCTCATGTACGCGGCGGCCGTCCAGCAAATTTGGGCGCAGTCGCTGTCCAGGCTAATGCACGCCGCCAACTCGGTCATCCCTTTCTCATGGAGACACGCCTCGCCGCAGTGTTCGCACTCCTGAGCACACCGCACACACGCCTCGATACACGATTGCATTTCCTTGTGACTCATTGTTTTCCCCTCTCGACCGTTAGTTCGTGTCGTGAAGCTCCATCGATCACCTCACAACCTGCATTCTGCGGTCCTCGGACAAAGGTAAGGTATGGCGATAATAATTTTTTGAAAAACGTCTCTCGAGCCGTGCTTGAAAACATCAAGCGCGCGGCGCCGTTTCAGATTGAATGTGCTCCTCGCGCCGCGTTCATCACTTGACGCACTCGCGCGTCTCGTGGTAGCGTGGGTGCGATGAACGTCAGATTAAAATGTGTGGGCTTGGCCGTCGCAATCCTGCTGGTAGTGCGCGGTGTACCTGCGTGTCCGGCAGTCTGCGCGATGTCGTCGAACGACGATTCGGAGGCTCAGGCAAAGTCTCCCGCCTGCCATCCGGAAGCATCCGCCTCGATCGAATCGCATTCGCACCAGAATTCGGAATGTACAGCCTCGGCTTCCGGCGCCCACTGCTGCTGCATGACGAACGGGCCCGTGGGCATTCCCAATGAGGCGCCGACGCTCTCCACCATCCGTAACGTTTCCGGCGCGAGTCATGGTTTTGTTCCTATCGCTCATACGCAGACGCCCTGCTTGCAGGATAGTTTCGACAACGCGCGAACTCATGGCGATCTTTCGCCGCCCCACGCGCCCCTCTTCATTGCGCACCACGCTCTCCTGATCTGATCCGGAAAAATCCGGCCCGAACCAGACCTCGCCCCGAGGGACCGGAACGTTCGCGCGTCTCTATTCGCCAATGCGGTCCTTGGCGCCGCAGCGAGACGCTTCGCTTGATCGTGGTCTGCCTCAACCCCACATCTCGAGGGTGAATACATGAGCACGCAGCCGGACAAGTTCATACCAGCGCTCAAATACAATTTCCTGACGCCGCTGTTTGACCCCATCTTGCGGTGGACGCTGCGGGACGCGTCGTTCAAACGCGCCCTGATCGATCAATCGCGGATGGCAAGCGACTGCCGCGTCTTAGACGTTGGATGCGGAACGGGTACTTTGCTGATTGAAACAAAGAAACGCTATCCAGACGCGAAGGCGGCCGGACTGGACGGGGACCCCCGCATTCTCGCGATGGCCGCGGAGAAGACACGGCGCGCCGGCCTGAGCATCTATTTTGAGGAGGCGATGTCCTTCAAGATGCCCTACGCGGACAGTACCTTTGACCGTGTATTTTCGAGCCTCTTCTTTCATCATTTGACGACCGAGAGCAAGAGGCGGACGTTGCGGGAAATGAATCGGGTCTTGCGGCCCGGCGGTGAGCTCCACATCGCGGATTGGGGCAAAGCCGACAATCCACTAATGCGAATCCTGTTCTATCAAGTCCAAATCCTGGACGGCTTCGAGACGACCCAGGACAGCGTCCTAGGGGTACTCCCAGGACTCATGCGCGAAGCGGGCTTCGCCGAGGCGGCGCAGGTGCGGTCGTTCCCGACCGTGTTCGGCCCGCTGTGCCTGTATCGCGCGCTGAAGCCCGGCACGTTGACGGCAAGAGGAGACTGAATCGAATGTGTTTACCTGGCAACAAAACGTTCCCAACGGTCAGGAGAGTGTTCCATGTATTCTGAGAAATTCTTTAAGGGAAGCGTTTCCGGCGGCCGTATGCGCGCGCTGGCCGCGGTCCCGGCGATTGCACTGATTTCCAGCCTTCTTGCAGGCTGCGCGCACGTGCCGAAGGATTACGGAACAGCGGACGTGCAAACCCAAACTCAGGAGCGGACCAGCGCTCCCGTGGCGTGGGGCGGCGCCGGCAGCGACGCATCCACTCTCGACGCGCTGCTCGAAAAACCGCTCACGCAGGAGTCGGCCGCGCAGATCGCGCTCCTGCGCAATCCCGAGGTCGCGATCATCTTCGCCGAGCTCGGGCTCAGCCGCGCCGACCTCATCGAAGCAGGCACGCTGCCGAATCCAAGCCTGTCCGCGATGGTCCGCTTCGCAGCCGGGTCGGCCTCGGGCACCATGACGGAGCTCGACGGCGGCTTCCCCTTGCTCGACGCGCTAATGCTCCCCTTGCGCAAGAAAATCGAGACGCAACATTTCGAAGCGGCCAAACTGCGCGCCGCCGATCGTCTACTTGCGCTCGTCGCCGAAGTGCGCACGGCCTGGTACAACGCAGTCGCGGCGCAACAGGAACGCGACATTGTCGCTACCTCGCAGGAGGCCGCCTCGGCCGCGGCGG